>WQTY01000001.1 GCA_009786045.1 Pseudomonadota bacterium
ATCGGAATGTGGGAACAATTTGGCCAGTTTGCGAACCGCCCTGTTCGTATGGCAGGTTTCCCCTGTAGGGGCGGCCGTCCCGGCCGCCCGCCTCTTAAATTTGTCCCTCAAGTGATTGCCTGTGGAGGCATGGCGATAATGCATTGAAAGATAGCCCTCTTTCACATAGAAAACCATTCCGCACAGCGTTTCGCGGTGCATTCGGGCGCGGCATTTCGCCAAACCGTTACCGCTATTGTGAGGCATTCATGGTGCGTTCAATCAAGTACATCTTTGTGACAGGGGGAGTGATCAGTTCTCTGGGCAAGGGCATCTCGGCAGCCGCCATCGGTGCATTGCTTGAGCTTCGCGGCCTTCGCGTGAGCTTTGTCAAGCTCGATCCCTATATCAATGTAGACCCCGGCACCATGAATCCCCTTCAGCATGGGGAAGTCTATGTGACCGATGATGGCGCAGAAACAGATATGGATTTGGGCCATTATGAGCGCTTCACCCATACCAAGACAGGTCAGGCCAATAACTGCACGGCCGGGCGCATCTACCATCGCGTCATCACGAAAGAGCGCCGCGGGGACTATCTTGGCGGCACCGTTCAGGTTATCCCGCACATTACCGACGAGATTCAGCAGGTTTTTCTGGATGGCACGCGCGACTGTGATGTGGCGATCGTCGAGGTGGGCGGTACGGTTGGCGACATTGAGTCGCTTCCGTTTCTGGAAGCCATTCGTCAGTTTCGCGTTCAAAAGCCGCGAAACGACGTCATCAATATTCACGTAGCGCTCGTTCCCTACATAAAGACCGCCGATGAGCTCAAAACCAAGCCCACACAGCACAGTGTGGCAGCGCTGCGCCAGATTGGCATCCAGCCCGACATTCTCCTCTGCCGGGGGGAGCGCGAGATGCCCGGCGATATCCGCAGAAAACTCGCGCTCTTCTGCAATGTCCGCGAGGACTGCATCTTTGGCGCCCGCGATGTGGAAAGCATCTACATGATGCCCACCTATTTTCGCTCTCAGAGCCTCGACGCCAAGATAACCGAGCTCCTCAACATCTGGTCCCGCGAACCCGACACCGAACCCTGGGATCGCATCGTCAATATCATTCGCCACCCCGATTCGCGCGTCGACATTGCCCTCGTCGGAAAGTACGTCAAACTCAGGGAATCTTACAAAAGCCTCATCGAAGCCCTCAATCATGGCGGCTTTGCCAATGCCTGCCGCGTGGATCTGCACTGCATCGACAGCGAGGAGCTGGAAACGATGAGCGATGAAGGGGTGGCCGGGTGTTTGGGGAAGATGGATGGTATTCTTGTGCCGGGCGGATTTGGTGTGCGCGGGACGGAGGGGAAAATACGCGCCATTCGTTATGCCCGCGAGCACAGCATTCCGTTTTTCGGTATCTGTCTGGGCATGCAGATGGCGCTCGTCGAGTTTGCGCGTCACGTCTGCGGCTGGTCGGATGCCTGCTCGTCAGAGTTTGACGAAGCATCGGCTCACCCCGTGATTCATCGTATGGCTTCTCAGGAAAACCTCCAGGGCAAAGGCGGGACAATGCGCCTGGGTGCCTATCTTTGCGACCTGGCCGAAGGATCGCTTGCCCGGAAAATCTACAATAAACCAAGAATCAGCGAGCGCCACCGGCACCGCTACGAAGTGAACAATGCCCTGCGCCCGGCACTCGCCGAGGCGGGTGCCATTTTCTCCGGCATATCGCCAGACGGCAGCCATGTCGAAATTTTCGAACTCAGCCAGCATCCGTGGTACATTTGCACGCAGTTTCATCCGGAGTATCAGTCCAAACCGACGGATGCCCATCCGCTGTTCGCAAGCTTTATTGCGGCCGCACTCAGGAAGTGAAGAACCCCATGTGGCGTATCGTCTGTCAAGTTTGTCTGTGCCTCCTGTGTTTCGCCCTCTATTCGAGCGCGCAGGCAAACCCGCGCCAAATCTCCTCGCCCGACTTGCCCAGCGTCGTGGTCAGGTCGGATCGCGCCCCCGGCCGCCTCGTTGTGAGAACCAACTTCCGCACGCACACTGTCAGGGTCAATGCCACAGAATACACCAGGGACCTCGAAGATGTCGGCATGGTGGTGCCATCAAACGAACTGCATGTGATTAAGGTCTCGAACGCGCAGGCCGAGCGCGAATATCGCGTTGCTGTCAATCCCGGCCAAACGCTCGTTTTGTATGTCGACCTTGGGTCGACGGTAACCTCTGTCAGGCAGGCTCAGCCTGCGGCGCCAGGGCAACCCGAAGCGCCCACAGAGGCTGCCATGGGCTTTCTGACCGTCACGACGGAGACAGATGCCCAGGTCTATGTTGATGGAAAGCTGGTTACCGCCAAGGGACCGCTTAACAGGCACGAAGTGACGAGCGGCTCACACACCGTGCGCGTCTACTTCATCGACTCGCGGCGATTCTCGAAATCGCGGGAAGTATTCGTTGGCAGAGGCGCCACCATGAGCCTGCATTTTGGAAAGGACGATTAGCGCCTTTTATTTTTTTGTGGGGGAGCTTGCTCCCCCACACCCCCTGCAATGCGCAGCATTGCTTGTGGGTGAGTGGCTGCGTGCATCGTTTATGGCCACATGCCCTGCATTGCGGCAGGGGAGAGCGCACGCAGGACGCCCGCTATTGCCCGTGCGGGCAATACGCGGTGCGGGCGCGGCTATCTGCGTGCGCAGATACGCCGCGCCTTTTATTTTTTTGTGGGGCAAAGTGCATCGTCGCCAACCCAACGTCAAATATATCCAATCGTTGTGGCAGTAGGGGCGACCGTCCCAGTCGCCCGATCGATGTGAGGATTCCCCAAAGCGGGGCGTTGCGGGGCCGGCGATTGAGGCCCCGCTCTTGGGGGTAGCCGCGTATTGGGCGTGCCCAATAGCGGCGCAGGGGGCGTTGCCCCCGACACCGAAAAACGCCAGGCAGGGGCAATGATTTTATGTCCGAAGGCAACTGTAGGGGTGACCGTTCCGGTCGCCCGTATTGAACAAAAAATGTTGCTGTCGGCAGAAAGAGATTTTCAACGCAATGTGGTTGTGGTAGGAGCGCGGATGCAACCTGGGCATGAATATTTGCAGTGCTGGGCGATGGGGCGTCTGGGTTAAAAGCGACAGAAATGCTTGTGAAGCGCGCAGGATGCGCGGGGGAAAGTGCCGTCATATCGAGGTTTTTCTTGACATGGCGCAGCGCATCAATATACTCCCCCAGTTCTATCGGGACCCTAGAATTGTTTTGGGGCAATACAGGCATGATGCAAGGAGAGGAGATACGATGCCTACAATTAATCAGCTGGTAAGGAAGGGCCGTGAGCGCAGGACGTCCAAGACGGACTCGCCGGCATTGAAGGGGTGTCCGCAGCGCCGCGGCGTGTGCGTTCGTGTCAGCACGACGACGCCTAAGAAACCGAACTCGGCTTTGCGTAAAGTCGCGCGTGTTCGTTTGACGAATGGTATGGAAGTGTCGAGCTATATCCCCGGAGAGGGTCACAACCTTCAGGAGCACAGCGTCGTGCTGATTCGCGGCGGCCGTGTGAAGGACTTGCCAGGTGTTCGCTATCACATTGTTCGTGGTACGCTGGATTCGCTGGGTGTCAATGCTCGCCGTGCGGGACGTTCCAAGTATGGCGCCAAGCGCCCGAAATAATTGAGAATAGGAGTTTGAGAGATGCCAAGACGTCGTGAAATAGTGAAGCGTGAGATTTTGCCGGATCCGCAGTACCATGACCGGCTCGTTGCGAAGTGCATCAACAGTTTGATGTATGATGGCAAGAAGAGCACGGCGGAGTCGATCATGTATGGCTGTCTCGACCTGATTGCAAACAGGATCAAAAATAGCGAAGACAGCAGTCTGGAAGTGTTCAAGAAGGCTGTCGATAATGCGCGCCCGACGGTTGAGGTGAAGAGCCGCCGCGTGGGTGGGTCCACGTACCAGGTGCCGGTAGAGATTCGAACGGATCGCCGTACGGCGCTGGCGTTTCGCTGGTTGATAGGCAATGCGCGCAAGCGTCCTGAGAAGTCGATGGTGGAGCGTTTTGCCGCTGAGATTCTGGATGCCTATAACAACCGCGGCAATACCATTAAGAAGAAGGAAGACACGCACCGCATGGCTGAGGCGAACAAGGCGTTCTCGCATTATCGCTGGTAGCGCATTGGCTGTAGAGTTGTGTTTGGGTGTTCATGATATCGTGCACGTGTGAGACGATGAAGTTGGGTTGTGTGCGTGCGCCGATGATAGTGCAAGAGAGCTGGAAGTGGGACGAGATGTAGAGTTGGGCCGTGTACGCAACATTGGTATCATGGCACATATAGATGCAGGTAAGACAACGACGTCAGAGCGTATCTTGTTTTTTACGGGCAGGACGCATCGCATCGGAGAGGTACACGATGGTGCGGCGACGATGGACTGGATGGCTGAAGAGCAGGAGCGCGGCATTACGATAACGAGTGCAGCGACGGTATGCTACTGGGAGCACAATGGACGTCATCGCATTAACGTCATCGACACGCCGGGGCACGTCGACTTTACGATTGAAGTCGAGCGATGTCTTCGTGTGCTGGATGGTGCCGTGGCAGTGTTTTGTGCTGTGGGCGGGGTTCAGCCGCAGAGTGAAGCAGTGTGGCGGCAGGCCGACAGATACCACGTGCCGAGAGTGGCGTTTATCAATAAAATGGATCGCGTGGGAGCGGATTTTGAATCGGTGCTGTCACAGATGGAATCGCGCCTTTCGGCGAATCCGGCAGCCGTTCAGTTTCCCATCGGTTCGGAGGACAAGTTTCGCGGATTCGTTGATCTGATCGAGAACCGTGCACTATTTTTTAATGCCGAGACGCTTGACACAGAGGCCGGGGAGATCCCTGCTGAGGTGGCGGCCGAGGCTGCGCATTACCGCGAGGTTCTGATCGAGAAGGCGGCGGATTTTGATGAGTCGCTGATGGAGACGTTCCTTGAGGGAGGGGAAGTGAGCCCGGCGTTGCTTCGTGAAGCGATTCGCAAGGGTTGCTGTGCGTTGGGGCTGGTGCCGGTGTTCTGTGGATCGGCCTTCAAAAACAAAGGCATCCAGCGTCTTCTGGATGGTGTCATCGATTTTCTGCCCAGTCCTTTAGACGTGACGGGACCGCTGGTTGCGCCTTCTGAGGCTTTTGATCGCCAGGAACAGGGTCGCGGCGAGGTGACGGAAGCGGAGAAGTATGAACTCAAGGTTGGCGACGATCAGCCGTTTTCGGGTCTGGTCTTTAAGCTCATGTCGGATCCGTATGTTGGTCAGCTGAATTTTGTCCGCATATATTCGGGGAAGCTGAGTTCCGGCCAGACTGTGTACAATACGAACAAGCACCGCAAGGAGCGCGTGGGACGTTTGCTGCGCATGCATGCGAACAAGCGTGAGGATATCACGGAAGCCTTTACGGGTGAGATTATTGCGGTTCTGGGTTTAAAGAACGTGGTGACGGGCGATACGATTTGCGATGAGGGGTTAAATATTGTCCTGGAATCGATGGCATTCCCGGAGCCTGTCATCAACATGTCGATCGAGCCTGAGACGCAGGATGATGTGAATCGCCTGGGGATGGCGCTGCAGAAGCTTTCGGCGGAGGATCCCTCATTTAAGGTGCACACGGACAAGGAGACGGGGCAGTCGGTGATTGGCGGCATGGGTGAGCTTCACCTGGACATCATTGCATCGCGTCTGAAGCGCGAGTTTAATGTCAATGCCAAGATTGGGCGTCCGCAGGTTGCCTTCCGTGAGACGATTACGCAGAGCGGAGAAAATGATTGTCGGTTTGCACGGCAGAGCGGCGGGCGTGGGCAGTATGGCCATGTCAAGATTACGTTGTCGCCGGGTGAGCCGGGGTCGGGGATTACGTTCGAGTCGAAGATCGTGGGCGGTGTTGTGCCGCGCGAGTATTGGGCGGCAGTTGAGAAGGGCATTCGAAGTGCTGCCGAGACGGGCGTGCTGGCGGGTTATCCGGCGGTGGATATCCATGTGGATTTGATCGATGGATCGTACCACGAGGTTGACTCAAGCGAGATGGCGTTTCAGATCGCAGGTTCGATGGCATTTAAGGCCGGATGCAAGAAATGTTCGCCACAGTTGCTGGAACCTGTTTTTGATGTTGAGGTTGTGACGCCTGAGGTGTATATAGGCGACGTGATCGGCGATTTGAATAGCCGCCGAGGTCGCATCCAGGAGTTGGAGCCCCGCAAGGGCGTGCAAGCGATCCGAGCCGTGGTGCCTTTGTCAGAGATGTTTGGCTATGCGACGCAGTTGCGATCGATGACACAGGGTCGTGCAAGCTATTCGATGCAGTTTAAGTGTTACGAGCCTTTGCCGGCAGCTTTGTCGGAGGGGTTAATTGAGCGATACGGTGCCAAAGCAAGTTCGTAAGGGTGCGTTTGGTTTTTTGAGAAGAGGAGAGCCTAACAATGGGCGATAGGATTCGTATCAAGTTGAAAGCCTATGATCACAGGCTATTGGATGCTTCGGTTCAGGAAATAATCACGGCGGCCCAACGCACGGGTGCAAAGATTGCGGGTCCTATTCCTCTGCCGACATCGGTGAGCCGATTTACGGTTTTGCGCAGTCCCCATGTGAATAAGAAGAGTCGTGAGCAATTTGAGATTCGCACGCATAAGCGGCTGATCGATATTGAAACGAACGAGCAAACGGTGGATGCATTGATGAAGTTGGATTTGTCTGCGGGCGTGGATATCAAGATTCGCCTTCGCGACTAGAGTTTGGTGCAGGTTTTTCGAGCGCATGCGCTGGGGATAGGAACGGAGAATCGAGATGAAATTGGACTTGTACAATCTTACCAACGAGAAGGTTGGTGAGGTCGAGGTATCGGATGAAGTGTTTGCCGCTGAGGTTCGGCCGTATCTTTTCCACGAAGTGGTCAAGATGCAGCTTGCGAACCGTCGTCGTGGCACCCATAAGGGGAAAACGCGGGCAGAGGTCAGAGGTGGCGGCAAGAAACCCTTCAAGCAGAAGGGGACGGGCCGGGCGCGTCAGGGAACGTCGCGTGCGCCTCACATGGTGGGTGGCGGCCGGGCGTTTGCGCGCCGCAATCGCGATTACAGCTATTCGGTGAATAAGAAGAAGTGTCGTGCCGCGCTTTGCAGTGCTTTGAGCATGGTGGTGGAGGCAGGCAAGATCAAGGTCGTTGAGAACTTCGAGCTTGCTGAGACAAAGACGAAGGCGGTGGTGACGACGCTGAATGTCTTGAGTGTGGATCGAGCGCTTGTGGTGGATTGTTGCGAAGGTGAGCGTGAGTATACGACGTTGAACAATGAAAATCTCCGTCTGAGTGTTCGCAATCTTCAGAACTTCAAGTATCTGCGTCCAGAGGGCGTGAATGTCTATGACGTATTGCATTACGGCGGTGTTGTCGTGACGCGAGCGGGTTTGGAGCGATTAGAAGCGAGGTTGAAGGGATGAAGCGGTTAGAAGATGTCATTCGTCGTCCGATCATCAATGAGAAGTCGACGCTGCTCCGCGGTGCGGGCAATCAGTATGTGTTCGAAGTGGATTTGCGATCCAACAAGCAGGAAATCACCGAAGCAATTTCGACACTTTTTGGTGTGGGTGTTCTGAGTGTGAACACGTCCATTGTGCCGGGCAAGTCACGGCGTTTTGGCCGTTACACGGGGCGCCGCAATAAGTGGAAGAAGGCGGTGGTAACGCTGGCGCAGGGCCATGTGATCGATTTCTTTGACAAGCCCGAAGAGACGGTTGAGGCGTAGTTCGGCATTAAAGCTATGTAGGAAGGTGAGATATGTCGCTGAAAAGTTTTAAACCGACATCGGCGGGCCGTCGTTTTATGACGGTTTTGAGCAGTGAGGATGTGACCAAGGCCACACCGGAGAAGCAGCTTCTTGTGAAGCTTACGAAGAAGGGTGGTCGTAACAATCATGGTCGCATTACTTGCCGTCATCGTGGTGGTGGTCATAAGCAGCGTTATCGTTTGATCGATTTTCGCCGTGACAAGGTGGGCGTACCTGGGCGTGTTGTCGCGATTGAGTACGATCCCAATCGTACGTGCCGCATTGCGCTTGTGTGTTATGCAGACGGGGAAAAGCGTTATATTCTTTGTCCGGATGGTCTTGAGATAGGCGCACAGGTGCTGTCGAGTGCCCATGCAGACATCAAGACGGGCAATTGTCTCAAGCTGAAGTATATCCCGTTGGGAACGGAGATTCATAACATTGAGCTTCGACCTGGCAAGGGCGGGCAGTTGGTGCGCAGTGCAGGTGTGAGTGCGCAGCTGATGGCGCGCGAGGCTTCGTATGCGTTGCTGCGTTTGCCTTCTGGTGAGCTTCGAAAGATTCATATTGAGTGTCGGGCGACGGTTGGCAAAGTTGGGTTGAGTGATCATTCCAACGTGTCGATAGGCAAGGCAGGACGGAAGCGCTGGCTGGGCGTTCGTCCGACGGTTCGTGGTGTTGTGATGAATCCTGTGGATCATCCGCATGGTGGTGGTGAGGGACGAACGAGTGGTGGCCGTCATCCGGTCACGCCCTGGGGTATTCCGACGAAGGGCAAGAAGACACGTCGCAACAAGGTCAGCAGTAAATTTATCGTCAAACGACGTACGTAATACTTGAGGAGAGTACTCAATGCCACGTTCGATTAAGAAAGGTCCTTTCATCGACGATCACCTCATCAAGAAGGTTGAGGCGAACGGAGGGACATCGAAGAAAGTCATTAAGACATGGTCGCGCCGCAGCACGATTCTGCCCGAGATGGTTGGGATGACGTTTGCGGTACATAATGGTAAGAGCTTTATCACTGTGTTTGTCACGGAGAACATGGTTGGGCACAAGCTTGGTGAATTTTCATTGACCCGCACTTTCCGTGGACATGCGGCGGATAGAAAAGTTGCCAAGAAGCGCTAGAACGCAAATGGAGAAGCAAGATGGGTAAGCCTTCGAAGAAGAATGAGCATCACAGCGTCAATCGCGTCAGTGCGATGACGGTGCGTTTGGCGCCTCGCAAAGCGCGGGTCGTGGTCGACATGGTTCGTGGTATGAACGTATTGGATGCGCTGAGCACGCTGCGGTTTACACAAAAGCGCGGGGCGCAGGTGATAGAGAAGTTGATCGAGTCGGCGTTGAGCAATATGGAACACGCCGGCAGCTGGGATGTTGACTCACTTAAAGTGAGCCGCGCATGGGTCAATGAGGGGCCGACGTTGCGTCGTTTTATGCCACGTGCCCAGGGTCGGGCGACCCGTATTCGCAAGCGTACATGTCATATTCATTTGGAGCTTAACAATGCGCGCGGTTCTGCTCAGAAAACCGCAGCTCAAGATTAGTTTGGAGGTTTTCCTTGGGTCAGAAAAGTAATCCGACCGGTCTGCGTTTAGGCGTTATCAGAACTTGGTCGTCGAAGTGGTATGAAGAAGGGAATTATGCGAAGTGGCTCAAGGAGGATCTTCGTATAAAGAAGTTCATCAAGAGCGAGTATTACCATACGGGTATCAATCGCATTGATGTGGAGCGTGCGGCGAATAAGGTCAAGGTGAGTGTTTATACTTCCAAGCCTGGTGTCATCATTGGCAAGAAGGGCAAGGACGTTGAGAAGCTCAAGGAGCAATTGCGCCGCATGAGCGACAGCGAAGTATTCCTCAACATTCAGGAGCTGCGCAAGGCTGAGATGGATGCTCAGCTGGTGGCGGAGAGTGTGGCCCGTGATCTTGAGCATCGTATCAGCTTTCGCCGTGCGATGAAGAAGCGCGTTCAGAGTGCTTTGAAGCTTGGCGCCAAGGGAATTCGAATCAATTGTTCTGGCCGTCTTGGCGGCGCTGAGATGGGTCGAATGGAGTGGTATCGCGAGGGACGCGTTCCGCTTCACACGCTTCGCGCAGACATCGACTATGGTTTTGCTGAGGCGAAGACAGCTTATGGCATCATTGGTATTAAGGTGTGGGTATTCAAGGGTGAGATCCTCGGAGATCCGCTGCGTGTGAACGGTTAGTGTTTGGGTAAGTTGGGTGTGGGGGGGAGAAAAGCTTTGACAACGTGTCCGAGCTAATGTAGATTCCCGCGCTTTGTGACGGTGAGATTTTTGTCTGACGTTGCATATGTGTCGAGGTAGTGAAAGCGCAAGCATAAGTTGGCGGATGTGCAGGTGTTCATCTGCAGGAGCAGACGATGTTAAGTCCTAAGAAAGTACAGTGGAGAAAGGTTCAGAAGGGGCGGATGCGCGGTAAAGCGTACCGTGGTTCTGATGTGAGTTTTGGAGAGTTTGGTCTGATGGCGCTTGAGCCGGGCAGGATTACCTCGCGGCAGATTGAGGCTGCCCGTATTGCGATGACGCGTCATGCCAAGCGTGGCGGTAATGTTTGGATTCGAATTTTTCCAGACAAGCCGATGACGCAGAAGCCTGCTGAGACTCGAATGGGTAAGGGCAAGGGCAATCCTGAGTATTGGGTAGCAGTTGTTCAGCCGGGTCGTATTTTGTATGAGGTGGATGGGGTAAGTGAGGAAGTGGCTCGCGAAGCTTTCCGTCTTGCGTCGAATAAGTTGCCTTTGAAGACAAAGTTTATTTGTCGGGAGCGTATGTAATGAAAGCGATGGAGTTGCGCGAGAAGAGCCAGGCGGAGCTGAGCGGGCTTTTGGAGACGAGTCGGCGTGAATACTTTAAGTTGCGCATGCGTCAGGCGACGGGTCAGCTTGAGAAGGTGTCAGAGATGGTGAAGCTTCGCAAGGACATTGCGAGACTCAGCACGGTACTTCGCGAAAGCGAGTTAAGGGGTTAGGCATGGAAGGTACGAGTCGTAGCAATCGCAAGACCCGAGTGGGCATGGTTGTCAGCAACAAGATGGAGAAGACGATCGTCGTCGTGGTTGAGCGTCGCGTTTTGCATCCGGTATATAAGAAGTATGTGAAGAGTCGTTCGCGGTATATGGCGCATGACAACAGCAACAGCGCGCGTGTCGGGGATCATGTCCTGATTGTGGAGACGCGGCCGGTTTCTAAGAATAAGTGTTGGCGATTGAAAGAGATCATTCGTCGTGCCCCTGTTTTATAAGCAGACTATTCGTTGAAGGGGAAATAGCCGTGATTCAGATGCAGTCAATGCTCTCGGTGGCCGATAATTCGGGAGCGAAGAAAGTACAGTGTATTAAGGTGTTGGGTGGATCCAAGCGCAAGTATGCGGGCATTGGCGATATTATCGTCGTGTCGATTAAGGAAGCCATTCCGAATTCGAAGGTGAAGAAAGGCGATGTGCATCAGGCGGTGATCGTTCGGACGGCGAAGGAGATTTCGCGTAAGGACGGCAGTTTTATCCGTTTTGATGGGAATGCGGCAGTTCTTATTGATGCGCAGAAGAATCCGATAGGGACGCGTATTTTTGGTCCTGTCGCGCGTGAGCTGCGTGCCAAGAGTTACGTCAAGATCATCTCCCTTGCGCCAGAAGTACTCTAAGTCGAGGTATGATATGAAGATCAAAAAAGGTGATGTTGTCATCATTCTTTCGGGAAAAGAGCGCGGAAACAAAGGGCGTGTGTTACGTGTCGACACGAAGAGTGATCGTGTTTTTGTTGAAGGCCGCAATATCGTTCGCGTGCATCGCAAGGCGAATGCTGCTGGCCAGGAAGCAGGCATTATCAGCAAAGAGGCTGGCATTCATGCGAGCAATGTGGCGCTTTTCAGTGAGGCGCTTAAACGTGGTGTGCGTGTGTCCTCACGTTATGTTGGCAAGGATGATGCATTGTTTGGGACGAAGCATGCTGCCCTTGAGAGTTTTGATGAGCCAGTGTCGAGCGTGAGCAAGGTGCGGTTCTGTAAGAAGACCGGCGAAGTTTTTAAGTAGTACTGAATTGAAGGCAGGAGGAGTCTGTGACTCGGCTATATAAACGTTATACGAACGAGGTTGTGCCTGCGCTGAAGAAGGAATTTGGGTATACCAATCCTATGGAGGTGCCTCGTGTAGAGAAAGTCGTCCTCAATGTTGGTCTTGGTGATGCGATTAGCAATTCCAAGCTGATTGAGGTAGTGGTTAACGAGATCGGTGCTATTACGGGTCAGAGAGCAGTTGTGACGCGCGCCAAGAAGTCGATTGCGTCGTTTAAGCTTCGCCAGGGTATGCCGATCGGTGTGATGGTTACGCTTCGGCGTGATCGGATGTATGAGTTTTTGGATCGTTTGATGAATGTTGCTCTGCCCCGCGTGCGCGACTTTAGAGGCGTAAGTCCGAAAGCCTTTGATGGCAAAGGAAACTATGCACTTGGGATCAAGGAACACATCATTTTCCCGGAAATTGCGATCGACAAGATCGAGAAGGTGTACGGGATGAATATCTGTGTTGTTACGAGTGCGCGAACGGACGATGAAGCGCGTGCTTTGATCAAGCATTTGGGAATGCCTTTTAGGAAATAGGAGGTTGCGGTGGCACGAAAGGCGATGATAGAGAAGCAGCAGAAGAAGCCGAAGTATGCGGTGCGCAGCTATACGCGTTGTTCTGTTTGTGGTCGTTCGCATGCATATTTAAGGAAGTTTGGTCTTTGCCGTATTTGTTTCCGCATGCTTGCTCTTAGGGGTGAGCTTCCGGGCGTTACGAAAGCCAGCTGGTAGGCTTACAGAAGGGGATAGACTTTATGATGACAGATCCAATTGCGGATTTGCTTACACGAATTCGCAATGCACAATTAGCAAAACACGATAAGGTCACCGTCAAGACATCGCGTCTTCGCACTGAAATTCTCCGAATACTGAAGGAGGAGGGGTACATTGAGGACTTTGTTGTGACGGATGGTGGTTTCGCGGTTGCTGAGGTCTCATTGAAGTATTACAAGAGCGAACCCGTTATACGTAATATTTCGCGTGAGTCGAAACCTGGCCGTCGCGTGTATGTGAAACATAGCGCGATACCCGAGGTTTTGGGTGGCCTTGGTCTCTGTATCGTTTCAACATCGCATGGTGTGATGAGCGGCAAGGAAGCGCGGGTGAAGAAGCTTGGCGGTGAATTGATCTGCACGGTTTACTAATACGAGGTATGGGGATGAATGCTGAAGAGTTTAAGCAGTCGCGTATTGGTAAGATGCCTATCGCGGTTCCTGCTGGCGTTGAGGTGAAGGTCAATGGCCGTATGGTTTCTCTGAAGGGTCCGAAAGGGACGATAGCGCGGGAGTTTCACCCGTGTGTCGATATCCAGGAAGCAGATGGTCATTTGAGTGTTGTTTTGAAGCAGCTTGATACCGAGGGACGCGCTGTGAGTGGTTTGTGTCGTTCGATATTGAGCAACATGGTTGAGGGGGTGTCGAAGGGTTTTGAGCGTCGGCTTGATATCATCGGGACTGGTTATCGTGCAGAGCTGCGCGGTGCGAAGGAGATTTTTTTCGTCCTTGGCTATAGTCACCCGATTTTGTTTGAGCTGCCTGAGGGGGTGACGGCAGAGGTATCGAAGGATAATAAGATTACGCTTCGTTCAGTGGATAGAGAAGTTATCGGGCGAACGGCTGCCAAGATTCGTTCTTTCCGCGCCCCAGAGCCCTACAAGGGCAAGGGCATTAAGTATGCTGAGGAAGTCATCCAGCGTAAGGCTGGCAAGACTTCTGGCAAGTAAGAGTTGTTGGGAGGAACAAGCAATGAGTTGTGTAAGTAAGCAGAAGTTGGCGTTGCGTCTTCGTCGTCAGAAGTCTGTTCGTCGTCGGGTGCGTGGCACGTCGGCACGGCCCAGGCTTTGCGTATTTCGTAGCGACAAGCATATTTACTGCCAGATCATCGATGACATGGCGGGTGTGACATTGTGTACGCTTTCGACGCTTAGCAAGGATATTAAGGCGCTTGTGAGCGGTAAGAAGCCTGTGGAGCAGGCGCGCATTCTTGGTTCTGAGCTGGCGAAGGTATGCCTTTCGAAGTCAGTGGACAAGGTATGCTTTGATCGTAATGGTTTCATCTATCACGGGCGTGTTGCGGCAGTTGCGGCGGGTGCTCGCGAGGGTGGTTTGAGTTTCTAGATTGGCCATGGTCTTCGCGATTGTCGAAGGCTGGAAGAGCGAAGGAGATAGAGTGTGACAACGGCTCGCGTTACTACTGAGAGTGAATTAATCGAGAAGGTCGTTTTCATCAACCGTGTTGCAAAAGTTGTGAAGGGTGGTCGTCGTTTCAGTTTTGGCGCGATCGTCGTTGTGGGGGACGGACGAGGTCATGTTGGCTGTGCTCATGGCAAGGCCAATGAGGTTCCCGAAGCGATTAGCAAGGGCACGGAGCGTGCAAAGCGTTTGATGTCAAAGGTGACGGTTGTGGACGGGACTCTGCCGCATGAGGTGGTAGGTCGTTATGGTGCATCGAAGGTATATATGCGTCCTGCTGGCAAGGGAACGGGCGTCATAGCGGGCGGCGCAGTGCGTGCCGTTTTGGAAGCGTGTGGTGTGGAGAATGTCTTGTCGAAGTCTATTGGCTCGACGAATCCGCACAATCTTGTTCGTGCAACGCTTGATGGTCTGCGTAAGCTTCAGAGCCGTGAGAACTACCTTGCGAAGCTTGGCAAGGTTCAGAGCTAGGTGAGAATGGGAATTCAAACGGGAGCATAACGATGCAAAAATTGAAGATTACGCGCACACGCAGTAGTATTGGCAGTGGTGATGGGCAGATAGCGACGCTCAAGCATCTCGGACTCCGCAAGCTGAACAGCACGGTGGTTGTTGAAGACACACCTGTCACGCGGGGCATGATTAAGAAGGTTGAGCACATGGTGAAGGTCGAGCCGGTCGTGGAATAGGCGAGGCTGTGATTGATACGAGAGGTAAATCATGTATGATTTGAGTAATCTTAAGCCGTCGCCGGGCAGTACTCGTGACCGCAAGCGTGTTGGGCGCGGTATGGGCAGCGGTCAGGGCAAGACAGCGGGTCGTGGTCAGAAGGGTCAGAGGTCGCGGGCTGGCGGTAACGTACGTGTCGGGTTTGAGGGCGGACAGATGCCCTTGAGCCGGCGTTTGCCGAAGCGCGGATTTACGAATATTTTTTCGAAGGTCTATGCTATTGTCAATGTCAAGGATTTGGAGCAGTTCGACGCTGATTCTGTCATTGATGTTGTTGCTTTGCGCCAGGCTGGTTTGGTACGGGGGCGGATAGACGGTGTCAAGATTCTTGGCAATGGCAGCATTTCGAAGAGTCTGAAGATAGTGGTTGATGCAGTGAGTTCTTCTGCACGCGAGAAGATCGAGAGTGCGGGGGGCAGCATAGAGGTTTGTGGTGGCTAGCGGATTTTCAAACATGTTCAAAATCCCTGAGTTGCGCAAGCGTATTTTATTTACGCTTGCGCTTCTTGCGGTTTATCGCATCGGGTGTTTTATCACGACGCCCGGTGTTGACAGAGAAAAGATGAATTCGCTGTTCGGCGGTGACAGTCAGGGGGTCATGACGCTGTTCAATTTTTTCTCTGGCGGCGCACTTGAGCAGATGTCGATATTTGCGCTTGGGATCATGCCTTATATCAGTGCATCAATTATTTTCCAGTTGTTGGGCGTCGTCGTGCCTGCGGTAGAACGCAAACAGAAGGAAGGTGATGCCGGCAGGCGTGTGATCAATCAGTGGACGCGCTATTTGACGCTGGGTATTGCGGTCATTCAGGGCGTTTTTATGACAACCTATCTTCAGAACCTGTCGAGTTCCGGTGATGTCGTCGGTCTTGTGACGATGGATAGCCGCATAGGTTTTGCTTTGTTAACAGTGTTGTCCCTGACGACGGGTGCTGTTTTCATCATGTGGCTTGGCGAGCAGATCAATGATCGCGGGATTGGCAATGGCATTTCGATGGTCATTTTTGCGGGTATTGTTGCCCAGCTGCCACGAGGGTTGTTTTCGCTCTATGAGCAGACAATAGGTGATCCAACGGGTGCAGTGGGGTTGTCCTTTTACCAGGTGTTGCTGCTTGTTCTCGTGGTGTTTGCGACGATTGCGTTTGTGTGCTTCTTTGAGAGGGCACAGCGACGGATTCCGATACAGCATGCCAAGCGCATGGTGGGCAGGGAAGCCTTTTCGGGACAGGCATCTTATCTGCCGCTTAAGATCAATACGGCGGGTGTTATCCCGGCTATTTTTGCGAGTTCGGTGCTTATGTTTCCGGCGACGGTTGCAGGCATGTTCCCGCAGACGGAGTGGCTGCAGGGCCTGCGAGTGGCGCTGATGCCCGGTGAGTGGCAGCATATTGTGGTTTACGTGCTGTTGATTGTCTTTTTCTGCTTTTTTTACACGGCAGTGGTTTTCAACCCAGTGGATGTGGCGGATAATCTGAAGAAGAGTCAGGCCAGTATACCGGGGATACGTCCTGGAAAGATGACGGCGGAGTATATTGATACGGCATTGAGTCGCATCACAGTGGTGGGCGCGATTTATATGTCGGCGGTTTGTATTTTGCCTGAAATATTGGTGTCGAGTTTCCAGGTGAAGTTCTACTTTGGCGGAACATCGCTTTTGAT
The DNA here is from genome assembly GCA_009786045.1 of Pseudomonadota bacterium. Lineage (GTDB taxonomy): Bacteria > Myxococcota_A > Bradymonadia > UBA4248 > UBA4248 > WQTY01. The sequence continues at coordinate 16,424 of WQTY01000001.1, forward strand.
CGTGGTGGGCGTGTCTCTGGACACAGTGCGTCAGATCGAAGATCATCTTACGAACCGGCATTATGAGGGCTTTAATGATCCATCCAACCGACCGCGCTTGCGTCGTTCAGCAGGCTAAAGAGGAGCTATGAAGAGACGTGTCATTTTGTTAGGCGCACCTGGTGCCGGAAAGGGAACCCAGGCCAAGATGCTGGCGAGCGCGATGCATGTTCCGCATATTTCGACGGGTGACATGTTGCGCGATGCGGTCAGCCGTGGAACGGATCTTGGAAAGCAGGCTGAAACTTACATGCAGACGGGTGCATTGGTGCCCGATGCATTGGTCAATGGCATTGTGGCAGAACGCTTGGCTTCGGAGCTTGGTGGGTATCTTTTGGATGGCTATCCGCGGACGGTGGGCCAGGCAGATGCGCTTAAGGAAGCGGGGGAACAGATTGAGGCAGCCGTTTTGATCGACGTGTCGGATGATTTGTTGGTGGAGCGGATAACGGGGCGTCTCAGCTGTCCTTCGTGTGGGGCTGTTTACCATCGCGTGAACAGGCCGCCACGCGAATCCGGCAAGTGTGATATTTGTTCGTCGGCGCTGACGCAGCGACCGGATGATACGGAATCCGTCGTGCGAAGTCGATTGGATGCTTACCACAAGCAGACGCAGCCGCTGGTTGATTATTATGAAAAGCTTGGCGTTTTGTACCGCGTTGATGGTACGACCTCAGTCGATGCTGCCTATGAAGAGATTCGCAGGGTGTTAGAGTTTTAGTTTGGATGTGACGGGCCGCAGGTTGAATTTGCTTGCTTTCAGGTGTGTCTTTTGCTAGAAGCGCATGCCTTGTGATAGCGGTAAATTTTGTCGCATCTGCATGCATCATCGTTAAGGAGAGACGAACATGAAAGTTCGGCCGTCTGTTAAGAAGTTTTGTGATAAGTGTAAGTTGATTCGCCGTCATGGTGTTGTTCGGGTGATTTGTGATAATCCCCGACATAAGCAACGTCAGGGCTAATTAGGAGGGAAGCTGGATGGCACGTATTGCTGGTATTGACTTGCCGCGCCGCAAGCGAATGGATATTGCTCTGACGAGCATCTATGGGATTGGTCGTAGCCGCGCGAAGCTTGTTCTCGCTGAGGCGAAGGTTCCTTTTGATCGCAGCAGTGACGATCTGTCAGAGGTAGAGATACGTTTGATTCGTGACGTCATTGAAGCGCATTATCAGGTTGAGGGTGATTTGCGTCGCATGGTGCGCATGAATATTAAACGTTTGATGGATCTTGGGTGTTATCGCGGGTTGCGTCATCGTCGCGGATTGCCTGTGCGCGGTCAGCGAACGAAGACAAACGCCCGTACGCGTAAGGGACCCAGCCGGGTTGTCATTAAAAAGAAGAAATAATCAACTAGAGACAGAGAGGAACGACAGTGGCTAAAGTTAAGGCGAAGACAACCGGCAAGCGTGGTGTCAAGAAACAGGTCAAGAAAAATGTACAGAGCGGTGTAGCGCACATTCGCTCGACATTTAATAATACGATCATAACGATAACAGATAATAACGGCGAAGCGGTTTCTTGGTGCAGCTGCGGTACGAAGGGCTTTAAGGGTTCACGTAAGTCGACGCCGTTTGCGGCACAGGTTGCAGCAGACGATGCGGCTCACAAGGCGATGGACCACGGGATGCGCTCGATTGCGGTTTATGCAAAGGGGCCAGGTTCTGGTCGTGAAGCGGCTTTGCGTGCGCTTCAGGCTGCCGGTCTGAAGGTGACGCTGATTCGCGACGTCACGCCAATTCCTCACAATGGCTGCCGTCCTCCGAAACGTCGCCGCGTCTAGAGTATTTCGTTGTATTTTTCAAATCGCCGGTGAAGCACAGCTTTTCCGGCGGTTTGACGTCGGTTCGTTCAAAGGGTGGATGTGGCCGGCTTTTTTGAACAAGCATCTCTTCTCGGGTGCGGAGGAACGCATGCATAGAAACTGGACAGATCTCATTCGACCAAAGGCCGTTGAGATCGATAACGAAACCCGTACCGCAAGTTACTGCCGGTTCGTGTGTGAACCCCTCGAACGAGGCTACGGACATACGCTCGGCAATGCTTTGCGCAGAATCCTTCTAGGCTCTTTGCAGGGGGCAGCAGTGACCGCTGTTCGGATCGACGGCGCTTTGCATGAGTTTATGGCGTTGCCCGATATTAAGGAAGATGTGACCGTCATCATTCTTAACATCAAAGAACTGCTCATTAAATCCGATATTGTTGAGCCACTCTGGATGCATGTTGAAAAACGCGGTCCGGGGTTTGTGCTCGCAAGCGATATCCAGGCGCCATATCAGGTCGAGATATTGAACCCGGATCATGTGATATGTACACTTGGGGAAGATGCGCACTTTGTGGCGGATTTTTGCATTGATACCGGCAAAGGATATCGACGTGCAGATGAGACGCGAAGTGATAATCTTCCAATTGGTACGATCGTGGTGGATGCCATGTTCTCTCCCGTGCAGCGGGTGAATTATACAGTGACCAACGCTCGCGTCGGTCAGCATACGGACTACGACAAGCTCACACTGGAGGTCTGGACCGATGGGTCCGTGACGCCAGAAGATGCCCTGGCGTTCGCAGCCAAGATTCTTAAAGAGCAGGTGTCGATCTTCATTAACTTCGATGAGGATATTGTCCCGATTCATCTGCCGGAAGAAATCCTGGAGTCGAACTCGAACGAGCATCTTGATCGCTCTGTGGGTGAGCTTGAGCTTTCTGTGCGATCGGCCAATTGTCTTCAGAATGCCAATATTCGTTATATTGGTGAGCTGGTGCAGCGCACAGAGGCGGACATGCTTAAGACGAAGAACTTTGGCCGCAAGAGTCTTCGCGAAATCAAGGATATTCTCCAGCGCATGGGCTTGACTTTGGGCATGACGGTCGATAACTGGGAGCCCCCCGCTTAAGTTTTTTCCGGTACTTATTTTGCATTTAGGATACTGTTATGAGACATCGAAAATCTGGTCGTCATTTTAGTCGCACGTCGGCTCATCGTAAGTCTATGCTTGAGACGCTTGCGACTCAGCTCATCGAACATGAGGCCATCCAGACAACGGAGGCCAAGGCCAAAGAGTTGCGAAGTGTCGTGGATAAGCTGATCACGCTGGCAAAGCGCGGTGATATCCATGCGCGACGCCTCGCTGCATCCCGGCTGCACCAGTCCAATGGCACTTTGCCTGCGTTCACGGCACATCTGGCACAGCGCGAAGCTGCAAAGGTACGTGTTGAGGTATCAAAGATGCGCAACACCGTTCTGAACAAGCTTTTCGACGATATTGCCAAGCGCAACGCAACTCGCCCTGGTGGCTATACGCGCATCATCAAGATTGGCCGCCGTCATGGTGATAATGCCCCCATCGTCCGCATTGAGCTCGTCGAGAAGGCAGTGCCCGCAGCCGTTGTGCCCGCATTCCAGCAAACGACAGCTGATTAATCGGCGTTCAAAAAGTCAGCATTGAAGCTACGCACCCGTGCGTAGCTTTTTTTTGTCCAGACATTTTTGTTGCTCGCAGGAAAATGAAGACTGCGCCCAGGGGACTATTTGTCCACTGCTTGTCCTCGCTTCGGCGCTACGAGCACAATTGAATTGTCTCGCCTTTGCCTGCAATGAGAAGGCTGATTAATATGTGGCCTCAATGATGCGCTTTGCCACTTCACCTAAGCGATACGCTGTAGGGGCATGGCAGTGGCACGCCCGCGCAGGGGGGGGGNGGGGGAACTCGTTCCCCTGCATTAGTGCGAGAGTTTCTCGACCCATGCAGCGAATGCTTCGGCAATGGCCTGAAGGAAGCGGCTGGCGGAGGGATCGACGACGTGGTTGTTTGCATCGAAGAGTTCGGCGGCGTTGCCGATATAGGCTTCTGGTTGTGGCATGATGTAGATATTGAGGAAGCTCAGTACTTGCTGCAGGTGGCGATTGGCACCGAAGCCGCCGATCTTGCCAACGGAGACGCTGATGGCTGCCCCGGGTTTGCCTGCCCAGACATTTTGACCGTAAGGGCGTGAGGCAATGTCGAGTGCATTTTTGATGAGGGCTGTGTAGGAGCGGTTGTATTCTGGGGTGACGAACAGGAAGGCGTCTGCTTTGGCGATGGTTTTTCGGAATTCGGACCAGGCCTCGGGCGTTGCGCCGTCATCATCGTAGTCCTGATCGAAGATCGGCAGGTGCCCTATTTCGACGATGTTTGCCACGAAGGTATCAGGCAGGAGGTTGATCAGAGCCTGAGCGATTTTTCTTGAAAATGAACCTCTTCTTTGGCTGCCCACAATCACGGCGATTTGTTTTTTCATGTGTTTTCCCTCTTTGTACCCACATGATTGAGTCCTGTGGGGTGGTATTGAATGCCTGGCGACAAGCTTTATGTTGGTTGTTGCCGGCAGGATGACAAATTGCGCCGTTTTCGTCCAGGCATTAGTACTTTTTTGTTTGGGGAAATTGTATGGGCACGATTCGCGGCAATACCCTATGGCACAGAAGCCGTGTAGATGCTTTTGACGGCGCAGTGGTCGCTGGATCCGAACCCTGTGGTGGGATCGAGGTTACAGAAAATCACGGTGTATTGATGTTTGTTTTTGAGCGGGTCATTGTGGAGAATGTAGTCGAGTTCGTAGCGGTTCCGCCAGGTGGCGACATTGTACATGCCTTTGGTGCTGATTTCGAGGAGGGCGTTGGCCGTTAGGGTTGTGATGGGGGGAGAATCGGGCGTATCGTTGAGGTCGCCGCCGAATGCAAGCAGGGTATTGGGGTTCTCCTGGAGCCGTTCTTCGATGAGCCGCCGTACGAGCTGAGCTTCGGCAAGCCTGCGCGAACCCTCTGCGTCGGTCACTTTGGAGACGAAGTGTGTGGTCAGAACGGTGATTTCGGGTCCATTGTCAAGGCGGATCTCAGCTTCGAGGAGTTCTCTGGCGAGTCGCCTGTTGCTTCCGTCTGGAAGCGTGTGATTGCTTCGGTGTTTGGCGGTTCTGATGAATTCACCTTTTGCCAGGAGGGCGACGTCGACGCTGGCGGGGGTGCCGATTTCGCCAAAGAGTGCGGCACGGTAGTCGGGGAGATTGGCCTGGATATCCAGCATGATGGCTTCGGTTTCGATTTCCTGGAGCAAGATGACATCGGCCTGGATGGTGCGTATGGCGTCGACGGTTTCGTTGAGTTTTCTTTGGTAGGCTTCTTCTGAGAGTACTTTTTCGTAGTCACCGCTGCCGCACCGCCCGGAGTCGCACTTTTGATCGAAGAAGTTGTGCACGTTGTAGGTAGCAATGCTGAATTCTGGGGGTGGCGGGGGCGGGTTTGGCTTTTGCGAGGTGTTGGAGGCATCTCCGCAGGCACAGCCTGTCAGCGCCAGCAGGCAGGCCAGAATGACATGGATTAGCTGTTTTCGCATAGCGTGGTTCCCTGTGGCAGGTATGTTCGAATGGTTTCGGCGCTGATGGGGCCTTTTCGCAGGATGGTCCAGACCTTGGGGGTCACGTGCAGGACGGTGGAGGCTTGTCCGCGTGTGGGTGTGGACTGAAGGATCTTAAAGGCGACATCGTGTGCGCTGAAGATGCGGCGAGCTTCGAGGGAGGTGGTGGCAGGCGGTTCGTTGGCCGAGTTGGCGCTTGTGACGGCCAGGGGGATACCTGCAGATTTCAGGATTGCCTGGGCGACCGGGTGGTCAGGGCATCGGACGCCAATGGTACCATCGCCTTCGCAGGCCGGGTTGAGGCTGGCTTTTGCCGGCAGGACGAGTGTCAGTGGACCGGGCCAGAAGTCGGCGGCCAATGCTCTGGCATTGCCAGGATCGACGATCGTTTCTGCTGTGGCCAGGTCTGCAACCATGACGGGCAGAGGTTTGTCGGGGGTGCGCCCTTTGATGGCGATGAGATGCTCAATGGCAGCATCATGCAGGGCGTCAGCGGCAATGCCATAGACCGTTTCGGTCGGGAAAACGATGACCTGCCCGTCGAGCAGGGCCTGGGCTGCGAGGAAGATCTGAGGTTGCATGGGCAGGTCGGGCGTGATCATAATTTCTACGGTCATGGTGCGATTCCTTTAAGGCAGTGTAAGCTTCTTTGGGCGGCGTCCCGCACCCAGCCACAGGGATGCGTTTCTTCGACGTGCTCAAGCAACGCTACATATCGCGTTTGCCGGAGGTTTCCAATGACCAGACAGGCATTTCGCTGCAAAATGTGAGGATGAGCGCCGGCCATGGGGGTATGCGTGAGTTTTTTTCGAAGTTGCTTCTGGGAGGTATCGAGGATGCACTCTGGCGTCAGAGCATCCAGGACAGGATGGGGGGCAGCCGTGCTGGCATAGTGCGCTGCGGGACACGTTCGCTGGCAGTGGTCGCATCCCCAGAGTGTGCTGCCCATGGCGCGTGCATAAGGCTCTGGCATCGGGCCCCTGTGTTGTGTCGTCCAGTAGGCCAGACATCGCCGAAGGCAATAGCCGTCATCGGTCAGGGCGCCGGTGGGACATGCGTTCACACAAGGTCGGTGTCCCACAGAACAGCGGCAGGCTGCGCCCGGATGAAGCCTCGGGGCAAACTCACCCGCCATCGTGCCAAACTCCAAACACCCTTGATGCGGCGTTAAATCGCGATTCACGAGCAACTCGCCCAAAATCAGGGCACTGCCCCAATCGGGGTGCAATAACATGCGCTGATGGCCAATCCAGCCCAAACCGCCCCGCACAGCCCACTCACGCTCCAAAATGGGCGCAGAATCAACACAGGCACGCCAGGCAATGACGCCGAAGTGCTTTTCAATGACGGCTGCCAGCCCTCTCAGCGCTGCGCGCATGCGGTCGTGGTAATCGCCAAGGACGCAAAACCTGCCCCAGCCCTCGACGGCAGGCGGGAGCGCCATGGCAGCGACCAGCAGCGATTGCGTACCCGGCAAAAGGTCTTCGAAACTGCGCCGGCAGGCAGCATGCTGCTGCAAATAGCCGAGCCCTTCGGGGAGCCCGGAGGCAACAGACGCGCAGAAGACATCGTATGTCATGGGAGGGTCAGCCCCCACAACGGCGAGCGCCACCAGGCCCAGTGAGCGCACTTCAGACTGCACGTCGTTGGTCATGCCGATTCCTGTTCGGTGGAACTCGTTCCCTGCGATGATGATTGGTGAGAATTTTTGAGGGGGAAGTCTCCCCCTGCGCCGCTATCGGCCGCGGCCGATACGCGTCTACCCCCTCTGCGGGGCGGCCGCCCCGCAACGCCCCGCTTTTTCAGGGGAGCATTGCTCCCCCGAACCCCCTGCGATGCTTGCGCATCGCTTTGGGGCAATCATTGTCGCCTTTGGATGAAAAGTGTTGCCCCTGTGGCGACTACGACTTTTTGTCGTTTTTGTCGCGTTTCTCGAAATCTTCCTGAATGCCCATACTCCAATCGTCGCTGAGGGATTCACAGCGTGCAGATTTTCGAAATGACGTGGCGGCCTGGGCGACGACTTCGTAATTGAGCGCTGTCCCTTTTTTGTCGCTGTGGAAACTCTGTGCACGGTTTCTGCCGATGCCGATGCGGCTGGCGGCTTTGACGGCGTCGATATTGGCGCCGAGGAAGATGAACTCCCAGCTGTATTTTTCTTTTTGGTGTTCGATCATCTGCTTTACCTTATCGTCGCTGAACTCGCGGCTCGCGTTCTCCTCGCCGTCAGTAGTGATGACGAACAGCACCTTGTCAGCACGGTATTCTTCTGCCGTATTTTTCAGTGCGTTGCCGATTTTGAGTATCGTCTGGCCAACTGCATCAAACAATGCTGTCGAGCCCCGCACGAAGTAATCGTATTCCGTGATGGGGGCGACGGCTTTGATGTCGATACGATCGTGCAGAAGTTCATACGCGTTGTCAAAAAGGACGGTCGTGATTCGACATTCGCCCGGTACCGCCTGTTGCTTTTCAAGCATGGCGTTGAATCCGCCAATGGTGTCGCTTTCCAGGCCTTTCATGGAACCGCTGCGATCGAGGATAAACACCAATTCTGTTCGGTTTGTTGTCATGAGAGTTTCTCCGCTTATTTGGGGTATAGGAACACAGCAACAACTCACATTAGAGCGTTTTCAGCTGAGATTAGCCTGGAAAAACGACGACGAGCAGCATTTTGAACTTTGATATGGCCTGCACGGCATGCGGAATGCCCGCAGGCATGACGATGGTCTGTCCGGCTTCGAGGTTGTGGTGCGCTTCGCCAATGGTGACGCTGGCGCTGCCGTGCAGAATATACACCATCGCATCGCCTTTGGAGGTATGTGCGCTGATTTCTTCGTTTGCATCGAAAGCAAACAGCGTGATGCCGGTGGCTTTGCTCTGAAGCAGCGTGCGGCTGACAACCTGCCCTTCCTGATATTCGACGAGGTCAGCCAATGCCAGGGGCTGGCTGAAGGGGATGTTTTTCAGTTGATGTGCAGTCATGGTTTGTCTCCTTATGAAATGCGCTGCGTAGAAGCATTGTCGCCAGAAGGCTGTTGCTTGGCAAGTGGTATGGTGTGAACGATGGGTCTGGGTCTGATGGCGTTGGCAGGCTGTGGCTGGGTGGCTGGGTTTTGTGTGGCATTGAGGCAGGCCAGGAAGATGAAGAGCAGGAGCATGTCAAACGAGAAGAGGGCAAGGACGATGCTGGTCATGCCTCTGGCTGCGAACATCATGGCGCAGGAGAGGAAAATTGCGTTGAAGATGTTTGGGTGAGCCAAAGCTCGCCAGGCTTGCCGCAAGACGCTGAGAGTGAGCATGAGCAGGAATGGGAGGGCACCAACATAGCCAGCACCGAGGAGGGCTTCGATGAAGGAGTTGTGCATGTTCACACTTCCCTTGTGGAAGGTGTCGCTGTCGAGAAAAATGAGTGAGCGGGATCCTGTTGCCAGACCTTCACCAAACCATGAGATATACTGGAAAGCAAAGGTCCAGTAGTCAGTGCGGCCAGACAGGGAATCGAGTTCGTCGATACTTTGCCCGCGCATGATGACCCGCATGAGGGTGTCGAGGGCGCCGAGTGAGAAAAGTGCGGTGCAGAGGGCCAGTGCAGAGGCAACCACGACGCGGCCATAGGCGCGCATCCGCAAACCTTCAATGACAAAGATCATGAGTACCAGGGCCATGACGGCATACGAGGTGCGCGATTGTGAACACAGCAGCGTGCCAGAGACAATGAGCAGGCGAATGGGCTTGGCTTTGGCGGGCAAAAAGAGCAGGCGGATGATGGCCAGGAGGGAGAGAAAGCCGATGGCATTTGGGTTGAGCATCGGAAGGTAACCCTGAAGCCATGGCAGGAGCGAAGCGGAACGGCGCAGACCAAGCCCGGGGTTGATGATGGCAAGGATGATCGTTGCCCAGAGGAGGATTTCGACGCAGCGGGCAATGGCGACAAACTCTCGTTTTGTATCCGCCTGTGTGGGGCAGCTGACGGTGATCCACATGAGGAGGATGAAGATTTCTGCGCCTTTCCATGCCACAAGTGCGGGCTGGATGCTGGAGATCCCGCACATGACACCCATGAGGATGTACCAGAGAATGGGCCAGTGACTGGGACGCCAGATCTGCCTGAGATGGCGGCGTCCCGGCCCGACGAGGGCATAGGCGGCCACGATGAGCATGGGGATCATGCGGCTGATGATCTTTTCGATGCTTGTGCCGCCCCCCATATAGTCTTCGATGGGGTTGAAGGTCCAAGAGAAGCTTGTCAGGAACAGGACGACGCGCACGAGGCGATGCATCAGAGGCGTGTTGTCCTGAAGGTGTCCTGTTTCCGAAACAGCCGGGTTCATAGTTTGGGCAATTCGAAGGGTTCGGAGTCTGGGGCGAGGAAGAGCAATAAAACCTGCTTGGGAATGTCTTCGAGAACCTGGCGCAGATTGCCAACCTTGAGGACGGTGTCGCGATTGACGAGCGTGTGTCCGAAGATTGGGTAGTCGCTCCATCGGAAGGTGAAGCACTTCAAAGCGTAGCCAAGGGATTCGAGCGTTGTGACGAAGTCGTTGCGGTCTTCGGCAGAGATCATGGGCGCGTGGTATTCCATGCAGATCCATGGCTTGTCGCGTTCCAGTGTTTTGAGCATGCCTTTGAGCGCCTGTATTTCGTGTCCTTCGATATCCATGCGGATCAGATCGACTTTTTTGATTTTCTGTTTGGCGAGCAGCGTATCGAGTCTCGTGACGGGCACGTCGATGATGCTGGCGTAGGATTCCCGTGGGGTGATGCTGCAGATGTTGGAGTGTTTGGAGATGTAGAAGGGGAGGTTTCCGTCGATGTCGCTGATGCCGACATTGTGCAGTTCGATGTTATCGCACTGGTTGAGGCGGACGTTTTCAGAAAGAAATTCGAAGCTGGTGGGATTGGGCTCAATGGCAACAATCTTTTTCAGCTTTCGATGTTTGGCTTCCTGCATGGTGTAGTAACCGATGTTTGCACCAAGTTCGACGAGGGTCATGTCATCTTTGAGAATGCTTAGCAGAACTTTTGTGCCCAGAGGTTCGTGCATGCGATCGATGGCGAGTTCAGCGGCGATGCCTTCATCTTTGGCCGAGACGAGCAGGTCGAAATTTGGAAATTTGAGGATGACGCGATCGAGGTGTGCAAATTTGGAAGCCAGTTTCCATCGCAGCATGCGCAGTGCGTCGCTGGGTTTTCTCAGAACGATGCGAGCCAGGCCTCTTGCCAGTTCGGCGTCACCGCCATAGTTTCTCAACGCGCCCAGGGCGCTTTTGTAGTATTCAATGCGGTTTTGCATACGCGCTGCATTCATCGTCTGCCTCCTGAAAGTCATGTGTTGCCACTTTGGCAATAACCCGAGTCTTTCAGGGTAATGGTTTCGCGCAATTTTGCAACGATTTGCGTTCATGGCACCGGGGTAGCCGTTCAAAAAGTGGCGAGTAGGGGCGACCTTCCCGGTCGCCCGGCTGTTGTTTGGGTCCCCTGAGAAGCGGGGCGTTGCGGGGCCGGCGATTGAGGCCCCGCTATGGGGGTAGCCGCGTATCGCACTCGCCTCGCAGTCGCCCAAATGGGCATCTTCGTCGTCAGCGGCGTCGTTG
>WQTY01000002.1 GCA_009786045.1 Pseudomonadota bacterium
CTCCTTTGGAGGGGTGCCCGAAGGGCGGGGTGGTTCATTCCGACGCACCCGCATTCCCAGTAAATATCCCACATAGCGAAAACGACTTACAACATGTTAACACCTATGGGGCGTTGCCCCCTTCGGGGAATAGGACTCAGCGGTTTGTGGTTACCCTGTTATGGGAGGATGGATGCATCATGTGGTTGTGGGTAGGATGATATTCTCACTTGACAAGGAGGGGCATTTCTCCTAAAGAAGCGCGTGTTTTTGGGGGGGTGGTTTTGTCGTTTGGGAGGATTACCGGAGCCTAGTTGGCGGCTTGGTAAAAAAGGAGGAACATGGATTGAACACATTCGGGCGTCATCTTTTGGTAGAATATTACGATTGTGACAAGGAAATGCTTAATGATCTGGAGGCGATCGAGAAGTTGTTCGTCAAAGCTGCACATGCAGCAGACGCATCGATAGTCCAGTCGACGTTTCATCGGTTTGCGCCTCAGGGCGTGAGCGGTGTCGTTGTCATTGAGGAGTCACATCTTTCGATTCACACATGGCCTGAGCATGGGTATGCTGCCGTCGATTTCTATACGTGCGGCGCGAGTGACCCTGAGAAGGCTCATCCAGTTTTGTTGGAAGGGTTGGGTTCGAAGCGATATGAGATCATGGTGGTCAATCGTGGCGTATTGCCGCCGCGACAGTCGCTGAAACTGATACGCCAGGAGAGCTGGGGGATTGAGCCAGCCATGAAGGTCGTAGGGGAATAGCGTGATAGTGATAAGGCCTAAGGGATTTTTTCTTGTCTCTGGCCATGCCGAAGGTTACATGCCGCTGAATGCGTTTGATCTTGCGTTGATACGCAGTGGGGTGGGCGACACGAACTTGGTACGAATGAGTTCAATATTGCCGCCTCATGCGGATCGGATAGCGCCGGTGAAATTGCCAGCGGGGGCATTGGTGCCTGTAGCCTATGCGGACATGATGTCGAGCAAACCCGGTGAAATCATAGCTTCGGCGGTGGCGGTGGCCATTCCCGAGGATGGGTCGTTGGCCGGCCTCATCATGGAGCACCATGGTGTGGGGACGGCTGTCGAGATCGAAGCAACGGTTCGTCGGATGGCAGAAGAGGGCATGCGTTATCGTGATCGGGCATTTCGCGAAATTCTGAGCGTCAGCGTGGAGCATGTTGTTGAAAAACATGGTGCGACGTTTGCCGGCGTGGTTTTGTGGGATAATGAACACGAGGCATAGCCAACAATTGAAGACTTTTTGTGGCGACTGAAAGACGGTCGCCATTTTTGTTTATCCGTACCAGCGTCATGCGGAGGTGACTATGATTGTTGCGGTGGATGGACCGAGTGGGGCGGGAAAGAGCACGGTGTGCCGCGAAGCGGCGAAGCGTTTGTCCTGGAACCTCCTTGATACGGGGGCAATTTATCGCTGCGTGGCACTATTGTCGCTTGAGTCTGGTGTGCAGGATGAGGCAGGCTGCGGCGCCATTGCGGCGGATTTGCCAATACGCTTTGAAGCCTCTGCGCGTGGGCAGCGCGTGTTTCTGGGGGCAAGGGATGTGACGGAGAAGATTCGCTCCTTCGAGGTGACGCAGCGCGTGAACGATGTCGCAACCATGGGGCTGGTGAGAGCCGAGTTGCTTGGCATACAGCGGCGCCTGGGGCGCGTGGGGGATGTCATTGTCGAGGGCCGCGATATTGGGTCGGTGGTTTTTCCCGATGCCGGGCTGAAGGTATTTTACACTGCGACGCCGGAGGCGCGTGCGCGTCGCCGCCAGCGAGAGTTTTTGGCCAAAGGGGAAACGATCGATTTTGAGGAGGTCGTGGCGCAAATTCGCCTTCGCGATGAGACGGAGTACCGCCGCGAGCATTCGCCGCTGATTCAGTGCCCGGATGCCGTGGTTTTGGATACTTCGGCACTGGATTTTGAAGGTTCGTGCCAGGCGCTGATGTCGCTCATTGAGGAGAGGCGCCACTGCCTGGAGGTGAAGCCGTGAGCGGTATGGCAGAACGCCTGCATGTGTCGGCGACATTGCTTCGGCCTGTCGACAGGCTCAATGCGCTTTTGGATGCGCCCGATCCGGGGGCTGAAGTCGCAAAGCTCTCGCCGATGGCTTTTTATGATCTGTACCATGCGGTGGGGGCGGCAGATGCCGGTGAGCTCGTGGCGCTTGCGGAGCCTGAACAGGTGCAGGCCTGCCTGGATCTTGATATCTGGCGAAGGGACAGGCTCGTGGATGAGGCCATGGCACCATGGGTGGAGAATCTGCTGGCGGCGCCGGATGAGCAGTTTGCACGTTTGTGGCATAAGATCGATCCCGAAGTGACGGCGCTTTACCTGCACAGGAACGTTCGCCTGTATGTGTCGGAAGATCGCAACGACGAGGTGAAGATACCGGAAACGGAATCGCCAAACGTCGTGCAGTCGCCGGATATGGTCTATTGGGTGGCGTATCCTGAGGATCCGGACAAGGCTGATCTGCTGCGGCGCCTGGTGGACAGGCTTTATGCCGTGTTGGGGGTGGAGCATGCCTGGTCGGTGCTCGAAGGCATGAAGTGGGAGTTTGAGTCGGATTTGGAAGAGACGGCGTATCGTTTTCGTACGGCACGCATTCGCGAGTACGGATTTATGCCGCCCGAAGAGGCATGCGCCTGCTTTGCACCCCTCAATCTTGCCGCTGCCTCAGCCGAAATTCTCGCCGAGACCCAGGCCGATCTTTACGTTCACGACTACACCACCACTTGCCGTCTGGACAATGCCCTGCTCTCGCTGGGCGACAAGGCAGAGGAAACGTACTTTGGCAAAATTCTGGCGAAGCTTGCGGACGTCGAGCCGGTTCGGATTCAGCTGTTTGCACTGGCGCAGCGCATTGCCACGGCCGATGGGTATCAGCCTCACGAGGCGGCTGGCTATGAAGAGAGCATGCTTCTGGCCGTGGCTGACGTCAACCTTGGGCTCGAATATTTGGCCCGCGGCGAGGATGAGGTCGCACTGCGCCTTTTGCGGCATGTCAGCCTGCTGCGCCTTTTTGGCATCGGGCACAATGTCACGCTGCAGCTTCAGCATAAGGCAAAAGCTCTGGCGAAGGGCCAGCTTTCGATCATTGACGATGAACCGTTCAGTCTCCTGACGGTGCCGCACCGCGATGCCCTTGAGGGGCTGCTGCTTGCACGGCCGAGACCGTCGGCAACCGCACTGGCGCCGTTTTTGTCGATGAAAGATATTGCCCAAAGTGCGGGCGTGATTGCAGATATCGCCACGCGCGAGCTGTTTTTTGCCGAAGGCCTGCACAAGACAAAGGACGACATTTCGCTTTTGGCATACTCGCATGACCTGGTGCACGGCGTCGAGGGCGTGAGCCTGGACAACGTCGCGGCGACATACCTGGTGCACCGCGCCTGCGGCAGCGAAAATGCCTGGTGCCCCTTGAAGTCAAGTGCGCTGCCCCCGCGCGCCATGGTGATCGAGGCAGTCTCACCCCAGGCGGTGCTGTCTTTGTTCAAAGGTGAGCTCCCGCGGACGGCCACTTTGGCCCTTGAGCGATTTGCACATCAGCTGGAGGAGGCGATAGCCGAGTCCTGGCCGGAACAGGTCGAACGGCCGGATGAACGCGCGATGTCGGCACTGCTTCTGGAAGAGGAGTAGTCTTTTATTTTAAGCGGGCGACCGTCCCGGTCGCCCCTACGCATGTTTGGTCTGCATGTGGGCTTTCTTGTAGGGGGAAATCCCCCTGCGCCGCTATCGGCCGCCACGGCCGATACGCGTCTACCCCCTGTGCGGGGCTCAATCGCCGCCCCGCAACGCCCGGCTCGTCGGCGAATTGTCTTTGCGCATTCGCGAACTCGTATGGTATATCGTCACCTTGTTATGATGCTGGATGCGAATCAAATTGAGGATAGGGTTACCTGCATGAAAAAACACATTATCGTACTTGTGTTCCTGTTGACGATATCGATCGTTGCCTGCAATAAGAATAAGAACGATTCTGTTGATGAGGGAACTTCTGCACCAGCGTCTGCGCCGGTTGCAGACGATAGCCCCACCGCTGAAAAAGCAGTGCCAACAGCAGTGCCGGAAGCAAACGATTCTGCTGGCGATAATGACGCCGTCAAGTCGAAGGAATGCGAAAAGCTGACCAATGCATCTTCCATGGTCTCGCTTGACAAAGACACGTATTCGCTGGGCAAGATCACCGTTTCTGTTAAGGGAATCACCGAGAAGATGCAGAGCGAAAGCGCATTTGTCGCCATTTACCGTGCAAATGCAGCACATGAGGCGTGGGGCAAATACGACTATCCACCTGTTGGGGATAGCCAGCTCACTTTCGATGTACCCGACGATGGCGGCCAATACGAGATGCGACTGTATTGCCGGGACGGGCAATACGATTCCGGTACGCTTGTGACGAGTGTGCCTTTTACTGTCAACGAACTGTTGCTTGAGTCGGCAGTTGCACTGGACGCGGCTGTTTATCCGGCAAGCGGACAGATAATCGCGAACGTCACGGGCATCACACAAAGGATGCATAACGCCAAAGCCTTTGTTTCCGTGTATAAAGCTGGTTCGGCGCACAATGCATGGGGTGAGTACCATTACCCAAGTGCGGGTGACAGCGTGTTGACTTTTAATGTGCCTGAAGAAGGCGGCGCGTACGAAATGCGGCTCTATAACCGCGATGGACAATATGACGACACGACACTGGTTTTGAGCGTGCCATTTATGGTTTTGCCGGTCGGTGGGCTGCTTTAGTGCATTTTCATGTGGGGGAACCAGTTCCCCCACACCCCCTGCGAAGTAGAGACAAGGCATGCCTTGTCTCTACATATCGCTTGTGGATAGAGGGCGTCGACTCATGGATTTTTGCTCTCGCAGTCTTTTAGCAGTGCGTCCAATATGGGTTTCTCGGCGTGATATCCCCAAACGCGTTCGCACATATCCTCATCCAGAAAACCTGTATCCTCGAATTCGACAACAACCTTGTCCCATCCATATTGGCGGAAACAGAACGCCAAAATTCCCTGCATCTCTTCGCTGTCTTTGGCGCAGAGTGTTTGAATGTCGTACTCTGACGGGGGTGATTTCAGGCTCCTCTGTGTCTTCACGCATGCACGATATTTGTCGACAAGTTTAACCATCTCGCCTTCCTGTGATGTATTCTTGCGATAGTTTGTACATGGATCAGTGCTATCGGTCTTTTGGAAGCGAAGCAGTTCACTACCATAGAAACATAAGCTATCCCTTCTCCAGAGTCTTCCTGCCAAATCGTCCCATTGTATCGCGCCTGTTTCGGGTTCAATCCAGCCATATAGCATCTCGCGATCTATGAAAGGCGCCATACTGCCGATAGCGCTGCATACAAAGGGAAACGCAGAGATTGTTGGATCCGAAAAGTAGTCTCCACAAATAGCCAGGGCGTCAGTCCGCGAAAGTTTCATCGCAAAGCGATTGCCGTCGATGGCGATCTCCGTGAACTGCGGCGGCACAACCATCGCACCATCAAGATTCATCAAGCCCCAGGAATCGCCGGAATCGCGCGTTGCCACAGGAAAGAATGTTATCTTGTCCTTCCAATCGCGCATATCTGCGCAACGCGTCAAGTCATAGGAGTGCAACCTTTTACCAGATTGCAATGAGTACAGCTCGCATCCACCATAAAAAGTATCTCGATTAACTCCACCATGAAAAGAATCTCGATCAACTAGTCTTATATCATATTCTGAAGGTCGTTTTTCGGATCTAACGATCAACTTTTTGCAGAATTCGACTTTTCCGCTTTTACAGCGTTTGTGCGCAATTTCGTCTTCGCAGAATCTTTTGTCGCCCGCATCACAACGCTCTGCTGCAACCCCTGACTTGCAGTGGGTACGTGAACCCGCATCGCAGAGCGTTTTAGCATTCCAGAGATCCGACTTATGTGCAGATTTTGCACAATACCTTGCGTCTCCTCGCTTGCAGCGTACCGTAGCATCTGCGCTTTCGCAGAATCGCCAATCCCCGTCTTCGCACCGTTGTCGGGCGAGGTCTTTGGTGCAGTGCTGTCGCTCGCCTGCGTCGCAACGGTAGGTTTTTTCGGCATCTGCATAGAGTTTTTTGATGTCTTCATCATTTAATCCGTCGTCTGGTTTTCGGTAATACTGCTTACCTTCTTCAAAGTGTGTTTCATCTTCCTGCGGGTCACAGCAGAAGCGTCGATCACCATCTTTGCATTTCTGAACGTTCCACGGGCAGAAGCAGAGCCTGCTGTCATTGCACAGGCTCACCTGCATCGCCGCACTGCAGTAGCTAACATCATTGTTCTTTTCGCACCAGGCATCGCCGTATTCAAAGCTGGGGTCATGAAAGAATCTTGAGCCACAGTGCCATGGCAAACCAACGTCGCACAAAATTGGATTCTTGAATCTGGGGCACATTTGCGGGCTGTCTGCGTCGGGGTCGTGATATTTAGCGATATAGGTGTCATCGTAGAGAATCGTCTCTAGTTCATGCTCCTTCCCGGGTTCGCCGAAAACCCATTCACCGCGTTGGTTGATAGCGGCGAAGATCCTGTACCCCTCAGAAAAGCTCTCTACGTAGGCCTCTCGTATCAACCATGTTGGCGGTACGGTCGCCGACACGACGAACTCGCTGAACTCCTCGAAGCAATACCCATCGGGATCAGGGTAATCACTGCGCATCTTCACTACCTTTGGTGGAAGTGTGTGAATGGTGAAAAAATCTGGAACAGTATACACTTCTTTGAAGTGTAGAGAGGATGGCTCAGACTCGCATTCACTCATTCCCAAGTATATATCTCCGCGTGATGATATCGCATGAATACAAGTCCCTGTTTCTTCTTCTTTCTTGTCATCTCTTGCGCAGGATCGGTTCAAGATATAGTAGGTCAAGCCGTTTTCGAGTTCGATGGTGTTCTCAAGCCTTTCGCCTGCAAGCGAGAATAGGAGTTTTCCTTCGCTATCAAAGAAACCATTCACTTTACGCCCCTTGTCATCTTCGTATTGCTGTACGCTGAAGGGCGAGCCATGTGACGCTGACTTTGCCTGTGTGTTCGCAGATGCATCCGCAACCGTGTTCATTTCTTTTTTCGAGCAGGCAAACAAGGCGTGTGCAAGCAGGAGGGTAATGACGGCAAGGGATTTATGGTTCATGGTGCTATACGTATGCAGTGATTTATTCAGTTTTCGTTCAGAAACGTGCTTTAGACACCTCTACTAAGCTATATGTAAAGCAGGTGTGTTGGCAGACAAAGCAAAAAATGCGTGGCAGCAGAAATTGCTTAGCTGTTTGTCCTTGGATTCACGTGTACCAGAGACTTCCCTCCTCTGCCAGAGGTCTATAAGTGGGCAGCGCATCTCATTCCTTTCTTTGGGGGACATGGCGTTAGGTGAGTGGTTCATGTGCGAAACCTCTCGTAGGGACAGACCTGCGTGTCTGCTCTCATTTCTGCCGTTCTGCTGCTTATTCAAAAAATTTTTGCTGCTCTTTGACAGAGAGACACCGATTGTGAGATAATAAAAAAGGTTAATTTTAATGTTGGCTAAAGGCAAACGACTTTGAGCGAGGTGCAGCGATGAGTGAGATAGATCGGGTACTTGAGAAGAAGTCGGCCGATGCGGCAAATGTTGATAGTGCGAAAAGTGATGAGGAAGACCACGATGAGGCGCCTAAGTCTTTCGAGACAAAGCTAAGCGAGGGCTTGGACAGACACGACGAACACGTGGTGTGCAGCCTGATCCAAAACGCGCAGCCAGAAGACTGGCGAGCTATCCTTACGAACTCAATTCTGAAGGAAAATTTGGTGTTGGTGCTTGAGAAGTTTGCACTTCACGACTGTCTTGGAAAGCTGTACGAGACGGAACAAGTTTTGGGGCCGAAAATACAGGCGGAAGAAGCGCAAGCGCAGACGCAAACCCGCAAGGGCTTTCTCAAAATAAAGCTTCAGTTGCTTCTGAATTCGAACAACTCTGACCAGATCAGCGACTTTATCAAGTCCCCCGACATGGAGGAAGTCTTCAGCCTTTTTGAGGCAGGCGAGCGCAATGGCATCCTCGACAGGCTCGTACCCCATGTCAACGATGTGGACGCACTCATCCGATTCACCGAAGCTCGCTTTGACATCAAAATGGCCCTCGTGGGTGAAATTGGACAACAATTTAAGGCTGCTTTCGCAATCACAGAAAAAGACTGGTCGCTCGAAGGTGTGCGGCGTCTTTATCGTCAGCTCGCGGCTTTACCCGAGAGCCAGGTATCGTTGCTTAAAGAAATAGGAAGAGCTGGATCAGACAAAGCCTATCCAAACACGGCAGGAAAACAATGGACAGGCCTTGCAGCGGGTGTCCCGATACAGGACGAATGCCAGACAGACATCGCTGGGGTTATCTCCGTCATGTACGACGATGGTCTCGATTTAGCAGAGCCAGAGAATCGCAATGTTGGTCGTTTCTTAAGAGGTAGAAACGAGAAGGACTTGTCCTACGACCGCGACGCATTCGACTATATCATTGCCCACGAAATGGGACACATCGTCGATACGCAGCAGTATGTTTACTCAATGACGCCAGATTTTTTTGCCTGCACCGGCTGGGAAGACATCGGCAAAGAACCGGGGCCAATTGCCGACTTTATCATCGCCAAAGCCAAACAGCCATTTAAACGTCCGCTCACGCCTGAGGAACGGATTATCGCTCGCAATGCCATGGCCTTGATGATCAGTAAGCAGTTTATTTCCGACAAACCAAGAGAACTGGAAAAAGAAGTGCTAGAGCCAGCCTATAAAGGCAGAAGCACTCTCGGTGACTCTGGCGTATATTGCGACATCTTGGATATGGTGGAGATTTTTAATCACCGACGCAGTACTGCCCCGGCACATGTCAGGCGTTCGTTTGCCGAGGGCAATATAGATGGCAACGAACACCCGTATACCAAAGGCAATCGAAACGACATGAATCACCAAATCCACGAGGTAAGAGCTAAAGGTTCGCTTTCCTGGGGTGGACACTGGTTTGCTTTTCCCTCGTATGGCGCGCAAAAGATCAGCAACTACCAGTACAAGGCGCCGTGGGAGGATTTTGCCGAAACCTATGCCTCATTCTTTACGTCCGATCCCAATCACCTAAAATTGCCAGCGAAACATGCCCAATGGTTCACCTCTAAGTCCGTAGAGCTCAATAAGAACGTTCCCACGCGAAAACCCAAGGTTTCGGGGGATGAATCATGCGAATGAATGCCTTATACATCGCCGTTGTGATGTTTTGCTTCGCCTGTGCTGCGACAAAACCGCTGGTTTCTCTGCCAATAGAGTCTGGAGCGTTGGAAGAGGCGAAAGAAACCGAAGGGGCCGAAGAAACCGAGGCCACTTGGGGGGATGACTTTGCGTGGTCTGACAGGACGTACATGGCTTGCATAGCGGATAGAGCCAGTAGCTTTTGCGAAGAGCTTGACTCAACCAGAAGTCAAGTAGAATCCATTGTTAACCCAACACTAAAAAATGAACAAGAACTCCGTATTGGGAGCAGAATCGACAATTTAGTTTTCGTCGAAATTTTCACGCCCTGCCCCCCCCACCCTCTCTTCGGTGATTGTGACATGCATCATTACGCCAGGGCGGCTGTGATCCTCGGCAAAAACCCGCGCATCGTCGAATTGCCAAATGAAGAGCTCTTCGTGCACTTTATGAAGAACATTCGCAAGACCCCACATGTGCTTGAACTGGAAACCATAATACGAACGACACTCATACTGCTCACCGGTAATAGAGACTTTGTTGTTTCTTTCATCGACACTCCTGACCAAATGCCCTGTTCAGATGAACTCATCCTGATAAGAGGCTGCAGAGATGACCTCATCTTGAAGAATACGACGTGGATGGATAAAGACGGCGTTCTCGTCATCCACTATATGATGTCAATTCGATATGAGTGCAGGTTAAGAGTTGAAGCTGATCAAAAGGCTATGCGACGATGTGTAAGTCCTGTGCCGTACGCTGAGTGTTTTATGGAACACTTTTTCGTTCCCGATAAGGAGACAAGGCGAGGGTGCGATAATGAAGCCGATATGCCTGTTGAACTTTGGGTAGATGAGTCCAAGCGTGGTTTTGTGCACAGCGTTTTGCCTGAGTAATATCATTTTTAAGTCAAACGTTGACACTCGCTGAACCACCCCGCCCTTCGGGCACCCCTCCAAAGGAGGTGAATTTAGGCGCTCTATTGTTCAACATCATGGCGACAACCATGAGCCCACGCTTGATTTGGAAATGGTATAAATCGCAGACCCTCGCAAAAAATGGCGTCGTCCCCCAAAACATAAAAGGCGCGGCGTATCTGCGCACTTAGCAGATAGCCGTGCCCGGCCGCGTATTGCCCGTAAGCGGGCAATAGCGGGCGCATAGCAATGGCCTTAAAAAAACCGAGGGGTGAAAAAAAATAAATAAAATAAAAACGACGCTGCTGGCACAAATTTTGACGTGTGTCTCAGAAATGAGCCCTTGACAATGCGCGTTCGAATGGCCTAAGCTCGCGCGGATTTTGCCCTCGCAAATATGAGGGCTAGGACGAGGCTTCGTTTTTCCCGGGCCAATGGCGAGGGAGGTGCGGGGCCGATGGAGTTTGTGCGCAATGAAATTAAAAGCATCTGGCTGTTTCAGGAAGATTAGAGAATTCTGGTTGTCGAAACTGAGCAGAGGCATTTAGACGCACCCTTCTGATACAGACGCACGCGCTGCGTGTGAGTCCTGCGTTATATATTGAGTGAATTCTTTGACCTGTGACTTCGAGGAGAAGCAATGACATCAGTGATTCAGTCGAACTTCAGAGCGCGCCGCAGCTATGCGACGAGCAAGTGCGTCGTGGACGTGCCGAATTTGATCGACATCCAGCGGCGTTCGTACGAAGCGTTTTTGCAGGCGGACGTGCCGGCATCGGAGCGAACGGATACGGGTTTGCAGGGAGTTTTTAAGAGTATTTTCCCGATACGCGATTTTAATGAGACGAGTGAGCTGGATTTTGTGAGCTATGCGCTTGAGGTCTCCAAGTACGATGTCGAGGAGTGTCATTCCCGCGGCATGACGTATGAGGCGCCCGTGAAGGTGGACGTTCGCCTGACGGTATTTGACAAGGACGAGAACGGGACGAAGAGTATCCACGATATTCAGGAGCAGCAGGTTTATTTTGGGGCGATTCCGCTGATGACGGAAGAGGGGACGTTTATCATTAACGGCACGGAGCGCGTGGTGGTGAGCCAGCTGCATCGAAGCCCCGGTGCATTTTTTGACAACGATGGCGGGCGAACTTCGAGCGCAGGCAAACTTTCATTTTCTGCACGCATCATTCCGTACCGCGGTTCGTGGGTAGATTTTGAGTTTGACACGAAGGATATTCTCCATGTGCGCATCGATCGCCGTCGCAAGATGCCTGCGACGATACTGCTTCGTGCGCTTGGCTATTCGACAGAGGAGCTGCTGCGCGAGTATTACGAAGTTGAGACGCTGACTTTGCGGCCGGAAGGGATATTCCGTCCGATAGATCGCAAGTTTTTGCTGAATCAGCGTTCGGATTTTGACATTGCCGATCCGGCTTCCGGGGATATCATCGTTCGCGAGAAGCGCAAGTATAATGCGGGTACGATTCGCAAGCTGACGGCGGCGGGTTTTACGCACGTGCCGATGCACATTGCAGCGGTCTGCGAGCGCGTCGCAGCAGAGGACTATTATAATGAAGAGACGGGAGAGGTCATCCTTGAGTGCAATCAGCAGATAACGCCCGAGATTGTGGCGACGCTGATGGATATGGGCATGACGGAGCTTAACGTCGTTTACTTTGATGACGACAGCCTGAATGTCGGCCGTCAGCTGAGCCGGACTCTGTCTGTTGACAAGTGCTCTTCTCCTGAGGCGGCGCGCATTGAGATCTATGCGCGGACGCGGCCTGGTGATCCGCCGACGCAGGAGATGGCGGATGCACTTTTTGACGGGTTATTTTTTAACCCCGAGCGTTACGATTTGTCGCGGGTGGGCCGGCTGAAACTCAATCACAAGTTTCATCTCGATACGCCGACGGATCATACGGTGCTGACAAAGGCAGACATCGTTGAGACAGTGCGATTTTTAATCGATCTTGCGCAGGGCAAGGGCAGCGCCGATGACATTGATCACCTTGGCAATCGCCGCGTGCGCGCGGTCGGAGAGCTGCTTGAGAATCAGTATCGCAATGGTCTGGCGCGAATGGAGCGTGCGATCAAAGAGCGTATGACAATGAGCCAGGCGACGGATGTGGTTCGTCCGCATGACCTGATCAATGCCAAACCCGTGGTGGCAGTTGTCCGCGAGTATTTTGGATCGAGCCAGTTGTCGCAGTTTATGGATCAGACGAATCCGCTAAGCGAGCTGACGCATAAGCGTCGTCTGTCGGCGCTGGGGCCTGGCGGCTTGACGCGTGAGCGTGCGGGCTTTGAGGTTCGCGACGTACACCCGACACACTATGGCCGAATCTGTCCTATCGAAACGCCGGAAGGTCCGAACATTGGTTTGATTGCCTCGCTTTCGACCTATGCGCGGGTGAATGAATATGGGTTTATCGAAACGCCTTATCGCCGGGTGAAGGATCGCCTGATTTTGGATGATATCGATTTTCTCAGCGCGCTTGAGGAAGAGGATCATCGGATTAGTCCTGCGAACGTCGAGATTGACGCTTCGGGCCGTCTGGTCGGTGAGCAGATTGAGTGCCATGAGAATGGTGAGCTCGTCGTGGTGAGCCCTGATGAAATTGACTATATCGACGTCAGCCCCAACCAGCTTGTGTCTGTGGCGGCAGCGTTGATTCCGTGTCTGGAAAACGACGATGCCAACCGTGCATTGATGGGTTCGAACATGCAGCGTCAGGCAGTGCCGCTGTTGGTGGCGGAAGCGCCGCTGGTGGGCACGGGGATGGAGTATCTCGTCGCGCGGGACAGCGGGGTAGCGGTGCTGGCCAGGAACAGCGGTACGGTCGAGCGCATTGATGCCTCCAGAATCGTCATTCGTCCTGATCGCGGCGAGGAAGATCTCAGCGTCAAGCCCGATATCTACAACCTTTATAAATATCGTCGTTCTAACCAGGGGACGTGTTTTAACCAGATTCCTGTCGTGTGTGCGGGTGAGCATGTGAAGAAGGGAGATGTCATTGCGGACGGCCCTTCGACGGACTGCGGTGAGCTTGCGCTTGGTAAGAATGTGGTGGTGGCGTTCCTGCCGTGGTGTGGCTACAACTATGAGGACGCCATTCTGCTCAGTGAGCGGATGGTCATCGACGATGTCTATACGTCGATCCATATTGAGGAATTTGAGTGCATTGCGCGCGATACGAAGCTTGGCAAGGAAGAGATCACGCGCGACATCCCCAATGTTGGCGATGAGGCCCTTAAAGATCTGGATGAGTCGGGTATCATCCGCATCGGTGCCGAGATCAAGCCTGGCGATATTTTGGTGGGCAAGGTGACGCCGAAGGGAGAGACGCAGCTCTCTCCTGAAGAGAAGCTGCTGCGTGCCATTTTTGGCGAGAAAGCGGGTGATGTCCGCGACAGTTCCCAGCGCGTGCCGCCCGGGATTGTGGGGACCGTCATTGATGCGAGGGTGTTTAGCCGCAAGAAGGAAGATCATGACGAGCGTTCACGCGAGATAGAGCGCGCTGAGCAGGAAAGGCTCCGAAAGTCGATGGATATGCAGCTCAAGATCATCCGCGACAGCGGGTATCTGCGCATCCGAAGTTTCCTGCTTGGTCAGGTGACGACAGCGCGGCTCATTGATGAAAACAAGGACACACTTATCGGCAAGGGCGAGACCCTGACGGAGTCCGTGCTGGATGGTGTCGCACGTCACTATTGGAAGAATATCCAGGTCAAGGATGCGTCGGTTCTGGGCAATGTTTCTAAGATTTTGGATCATGTCGAAAAGCAGTGCGCCGAAACGCGAGAGTATTTCGATGACAAGCTTGCCAAGATTGAGAAGGGCGACGAGCTTCCGCCAGGCGTCATTAAGATCGTCAAGGTTTGTGTTGCGATTAAGCGCAAGATTCAGGTTGGCGACAAAATGGCCGGTCGCCACGGCAACAAGGGCGTCGTGAGCCAGATACTGCCGAACGAGGATATGCCTTTCCTTGAGGACGGCACGCCGGTCGATTTTGTGTTGAATCCGCTGGGCGTTCCGAGTCGAATGAACATTGGGCAGATTCTTGAGGTTCATCTTGGCTGGGGTGCGCGCGGCATGGGGCAGAAGATCGATGCGCTTCTTCAGAAGGCAAGAGCTTCGCAGTGTGTGCAGCTGCGCGATGCGCTCAAGACGGCTTATCCTGAGGCCGAGACAGTGGCGTTGCTGGACAGTCTGGATGACGATGGCGTGATTGCCTTTGCAAAGAAATGCCGCGGGGGTATACACGTGGCGACACCGGTCTTTGATGGTGCGGACGAGTTCGACATCTATGCGCTTTTGAAAGACGCCGGTCTGGATCAGAGTGCAAAGTCGACGCTGTTTGATGGTCGTACGGGTGAGCCTTTTGCCAACGATGTGACGGTTGGCGTGATGTATATGCTCAAGCTGCACCACCTGGTCGACGAGAAGATTCACGCACGTTCGATTGGGCCATACAGCCTGGTCACGCAGCAGCCTCTGGGTGGCAAGACGCAGTTTGGTGGTCAGCGTCTGGGCGAGATGGAGGTCTGGGCAATGATGGCCTATGGTGCGGCCTATTCACTTCAGGAATTCCTCACGGTCAAATCTGACGACGTCCTGGGTCGCACACGCATGTACGAGTCGATCGTCAAGGGTGATTTTGCCCTCGAAGCCGGTCTGCCCGAGTCGTTCAATGTTCTCATCAAAGAGCTCCAGTCGCTATGTCTCGATGTGGAACTCTTGGAGGAAACGCCGAAGTAGTCAAGTGTGCGCGGCCTGTGCCGCGCCGCTTCGAAACGGCTCGCATGGTTATTATCTTCCAGTGTGTCAATATTTTCGCGCGTTTCGAGCGAAACGCGTGTGTAGTTTTTATATATGAGGTGACCTGTGACAGACATCTATTCGAACTCATTTGATCGTCCCAAGGATCCCACCAGTTTTTCGGCCATGCGCATCAGCCTTGCGAGTCCGCAAAAGATTCGGGAGTGGAGCCATGGCGAAGTCAAAAAGCCTGAGACGATCAACTACCGCACGTTCAAACCTGAACGCGATGGTTTGTTTTGTGCCAAGATCTTTGGGCCAGTCAAAGACTACGAGTGTAACTGTGGCAAATATAAGCGGATGAAGCACCGCGGGGTCGTGTGTGAGAAGTGCGGCGTTGAGGTTATTCAGTCGAAGGTACGGCGTGAGCGCCTGGGGCACATCAATTTGGCAACCCCCGTCGCCCACATCTGGTTCCTGAAGAGTTTGCCCTCGCGTATTGGCAATATTCTCGACATCCCTCTCAAGGAGCTTGAGAAGGTGTTGTATTGCGTGAGCTTTATCGTGACGAATCCCGGTTCGACGCCGCTTGAAAAGGGCGAGATCCTGAGCGAGAAGGCGTACTCTCAGTATCTTGAGGAGTACAAGGAGGGTGCGTTTGAGGCGAAGATGGGCGCGGAGGCCATTCACGATTTGCTGGAGCAGATCGATATCGAAATGGAATCGATGAAGCTTCGCCACGAGATGAAGGAAGCGACCAGCGATACGAAACGCAAGAAGATCGCGAAGCGCCTCAAGGTTATCGAAGCTTTTCGCAACAGCGACAATCTCCCGGAGTGGATGATTCTCGAAGTCCTGCCGGTCATTCCGCCGGATCTCCGTCCTCTCGTGCCACTGGATGGCGGCCGCTTTGCGACTTCCGATCTTAACGATCTCTACCGCCGCGTCATCAACCGCAATAACCGCCTGCGCCGGTTGATTGAACTCAATGCCCCCGAAATCATCGTTCGGAATGAAAAGCGCATGCTCCAGGAAGCGGTCGATGCACTCTTCGACAATGGCCGCCGCGGCAAGACGATCCATGGCCCCAACAAACGTCCGCTGAAGTCTCTCTCGGATATGCTCAAGGGCAAACATGGCCGTTTCCGTCAGAACCTGCTCGGAAAGCGCGTCGACTATTCGGGGCGTTCCGTTATCGTCGTCGGACCTGAACTTCGTCTGCATCAGTGCGGTTTGCCCAAGAAGATGGCGCTTGAGCTCTTTAAGCCGTTCATCTTCAACAAGCTTGTTTCTCGCGGCATCGTCAACACGATCAAGAGCGCCAAGAAGATGGTCGAGATCGAGCGGCCCGAGGTGTGGGATATCCTTGATGAGGTCATCAAGGAGCATCCGGTGTTGCTCAACCGCGCGCCGACACTGCACCGTCTCGGTATTCAGGCTTTTGAGCCAACCCTCATCGAAGGCAAGGCCATTCAGATGCATCCCCTCGTCTGTACAGCGTTTAACGCTGACTTTGACGGCGATCAGATGGCTGTCCACGTGCCCCTTTCGCTCGAAGCCCAGATGGAAGCCCGCGTTTTGCTGCTCTCGACGAACAATATCCTTTCGCCCGCGAGCGGTACCCCCATCATTGGGCCAACCCAGGATATGGTGCTTGGCTGTTACTACCTGACACGTGAACGTCCTTTTGCCCAGGGCTGCTATCGTGAAGATGAGCACGGAAACCCCATTGATGGTCTTTATGCCAACTTCAAAGAAGTGACCATGGCCTATGACAATGGCAAAGTGCATCTCCAGGCGGCGATTAAGGTTCGAAAAGATGGGCAAATCATCGACACCACCGTTGGGCGCGTGCTCCTGTACGAGATTCTGCCCCGCGAGATGACCTTCGACATGGTCAATCGAACGCTTAATAAGAAAGCGCTGGCCAATCTCATTGATCTGGCCTACCGCTATGCTGGCGATAAGGGAACCGTTCTCCTGGCCGACCGCGTTCGAACGATTGGTTACAATCAGGCGACGAAGGCAGGTGTTTCGATCAATATCCATGACATGGTCATTCCCAAATCCAAGGCCACGTTGCTGGCTGCCGCCCAGACCAGGGTCAATGAGATCACCGACCAATACAACGAGGGTCTTATTACCGACAAAGAGCGCTACAATAAGGTCGTCGACATATGGTCGCAGGTGACGACCAAGATTTCCGACGAGATGATGCACAACATCAAGACGCAGACCTTTGTCGACCCGGTCACGGGCAAGACGCAGGACGGCCCGTCTTTTAACGCCGTCTTCATGATGGCCGATTCAGGCGCCCGCGGCAGTCAGCAGCAGATTCGCCAGATCGCCGGTATGCGTGGTTTGATGGCCAAGCCCTCGGGCGAGATCATCGAAACGCCGATTCGCGCCAACTTCCGCGAAGGCCTGTCCGTGTTGCAGTACTTTATCTCCACGCACGGTGCCCGAAAAGGTTTGGCTGATACGGCGCTCAAGACGGCAAACTCCGGTTATCTCACGCGCCGTCTCGTCGACGTTTCTCAGGACACCATTATCTTCGAGCAGGATTGCGGTACCCTCGACGGTATTGAGATGACCTCGCTTGTCAAGGATGGCGAGGTCATTGAGGATCTCGGTGATCGCGTCCTGGGGCGCGTTGCGCTTTTCGATATCGTCGACAACAATGGCGCCGTGATTGTGCCGGCTAACGGAGAAATCGACGAAGCTGCTGTCGACGCGGTTCGCCATGCTGCTTTGCGCAGTGTCTATATCCGAAGTGGGCTTACCTGCCAGGCCAAGCATGGCGTTTGTGCCCTGTGCTACGGGCGCGACCTGGCCCGCGGGCGGCTCGTTAACCACGGCGAGGCCGTTGGCGTCATCGCTGCACAGTCGATCGGCGAGCCGGGAACACAGCTTACCATGCGTACCTTCCATACGGGTGGTACTGCCAACGTCGAAGGCGTCGAGTCCAGCTATGAAGCCAGAAACAACGGTTTTGTCAAGTTCCACATGCTCTCATGCGTCGATGCGCTTGATGGTACGTTCGTTGTCATGAATCGCAGCTCCGAGATCAGCATCCACGATAGCGATGGCCGCGAACGAGAGCGTTACCCCCTGCGCTATGGTGCAAGGCTGCGCGTTAAAGACGGGCAGAATGTCGTCAAAGGTCAGGTTCTGGCTGAGTGGGATGCCTTTGCGAACGTTATGATTTCTCAGGAAGGCGGTATCGTTAAGTTCGAACACATCATTGAGAACCGCACGATGCGCGAGGAGTATGACAAGACGACCGGCTTGTCCCGAAAGGCGATCATCGAAACCAAGGAAGCCGATCTCCTGCCGCGTATCATCGTGCGCGATAAGTCCAATTCGAAGAAGATTCTCGCCGAGTACCAGATGCCCGTCGATGCCATTCTCATTGTCTCTGATGGCGACGAAATCGGCCCCGGTCAAATCCTGGCCAAGATTCCCCACGACGACACGAAATCGGGTGGTATCGTCGGCGGTTTGCCCCGCGTTGCGGAGCTTTTCGAAGCTCGAAAACCCAAGGAACTGGCCATCATCTCCGAGATCGAAGGCTATGTTTCCTATGGCAAGGATCTCAAAGGCAAACGCCGCATTATCATTACGCCGGACGTGGGTGAGGCCATTGAATACCTCATTCCCAAGGGCAAGTACATCATCGTGCACCCGGGTGATCGCGTGCAGGCCGGCGACCAGCTCATGGAAGGTTCGTCCAACCCCCACGACATTCTCGCTGTCAAGGGCCGAAAGGATCTGGCCAAGTACATGGTTGATGAGATTCAGGAAATCTACCGCACCCAGGGCGTTCGCATCAACGACAAGCACATCGAAGTCATCGTGCGCCAGATGTTGCGGCGATGCAAGATCACGCACGTAGGCGATACAAACTTCCTGCTTGATGAACACGTCGATCGGCAGCTCTTTGAGGCCGTCAACGCCAAGGTCATCGAAAAGGGTGG
Organism: Pseudomonadota bacterium; assembly: GCA_009786045.1. Taxonomy (GTDB): domain Bacteria; phylum Myxococcota_A; class Bradymonadia; order UBA4248; family UBA4248; genus WQTY01. Next base: position 18,864 of record WQTY01000002.1, read on the forward strand.
TGAGCCTGCTATCGCAGAAGATCTCCTCCTGGGTATCACCAAGGCGTCGCTCTCGACCGACTCCTTCATCGCTGCTTCGGCTTTCCAGGAAACCACCAAGGTGCTCACCGAAGCTTCCATCTCCGGGCGCTACGATGGCTTCCACGGACTCAAGGAAAACGTCATCATGGGTCGCCTCATCCCGGCAGGAACCGGTTTGCAGGCCTACAATTACCTCGATATGGTCATCGATAAACCCGAAGATTAATTGACGCAGATGCATCGCCCAAGCCGAGACGGTCGCCTAATGAGTGAATTGTCTCGGCTTTCTTTTTCACCCACCCTGCCTCTATCGCATTTCATCTTCTGGCAAGATGAAATGTCTCGCCAAAAAGCTTAACCCTTCGTCCTTCACCCACAAGCGATACGAAGTATCGCAGGGGGTGTGGGGGAACGAGTTCCCCCACATAAATAAAAACTGTAAAAATAATAATACGACAATGCGCATCTACTTCATTGGTATTGCCGGGGCTGGTATGACAAGCCTCGCCCTCTATCTCTCCGAAGCGGGACACGACGTCTCCGGCAGTGACAGCTGCGCCTCGGACGAAGTTATGACATTTTGGCAATCTCGAAACGTTCAGATCCACGCCGAACAGCGTGCCGAGAATCTTGGAGAACTCGACCTCGTCGTCTATTCGGCAGCCATACCGCCAACAAACCCCGAACGCCGAGAGGCCGAACGTCGGGGGATCGGCATCTCACGCGGACAGGCGCTTGCACGATTTGCCAATGCACACACCGCAAGCGTCGCCGTATGCGGCACGCACGGCAAGGGCACCACAGCCGCCGCCATCTCTGCCATTCTTGCCGAAGCAAACATTCCTGCCGACGATATCCTCGGGGCGGTGCCGCTGGGACGCGAACACCCCTGCACTTTCGATGCCGCTTCCCGGTACCTCGTCTGCGAAGTCGACGAATCGGATCGGACGCACGTCTGCCACACACCGCGCTACCTCATCCTGAACAACGTCGAAGCCGATCACCTCAACCACTATCGCGATCTCGACGACATCGTCGACACTTTCGCCAGGCACGTCCAGGCCTGCCTGAAAGCTTCAACCCGCGTCATCATTCACTACGCAGGCGTTGGCGCTCCCATGTTGTACGAACGCCTTGCCCAGCATACCGCCATTTCCTGGATAGCCGGGGAAGGCCAGCTCCTCTCTCCCGCGATGGCCTATCGCGTGATCGATATCGATGGTGACGGCCGCCATCTCATGCAGTGGCGCGAAGCAGACGGCCAAACTTTTACCTTCCGCTGCGGACTGGGAGGTTTTGCCAACGCCCAGAATCTCATGACCGCCGCCGCTTTTGCACGCCTTATCGGCATCCCCGCCGAAACCATTGCCACGGCGCTCCAAAATTACGGCGGCCTCAGCCATCGATGCCAGCGTCTGACAACTGAGTCCGGCATAACACTCGTCACCAACTATGCCAGCCATCCAACCTGCATCGCCAACGACATTCGCTGGCATCGCGCCCAGGCAAAGCGCATCGTTGCCATTTATCACCCCTTCCGCTACTCCTTTATCGGACATCATTGGCAGGCGTTGGTGCACAGCCTGTCACTGGCAGACATCGTCCTGCTCCCGCCCTTCGACGGCGCCGGCGAAAACCCCGTCGAAGGCATCGACAGCCATGCTCTGGCACGCGCTATTACGCAAATCCGTCCCGAATGCCACGCGTGCGCGTTCGATGATCTCGCATCTCTCGAATCAGAAGCGCAAACCCTCATCCGCCCGGGCGACTATCTCATCGTCTTTGCCGGCGGCAGCATCTTTGACCTCGGCCGAAGACTCGTCGGGGTTTAGAGTATTTTTCTTTTTTTTGTGGGGGAACTCGTTCCCCCACACCCCCTACAATACTTCGTATCGCTTGTGGGTGAAGGCGAAATGATTCGTTTTTGGCTAAAATTTACGTTTTTGGGGATAGTTTCGTGCTTGATAATGCACGGCGATTATTTGTCGGAGCACCGGAGATGCGAAATGTGAATAACCGCCGGTGGAGCGAAGCGCAACCGGCGGTCAGCAGCCCCCAAATATCAGCCCTCTTTGGGGCTGAACTATGAAGGCAGAGATTGTTGTCCACACCATGGCACATCACGGCGCTTTGGTGAAATCTTCGATTGCAATGAAGCAATACGAGGATACATGGTATGAAGAATATAAAAGAATACATGATGAATGTTTCCACGACATGCGAACTGCCCTGGCGCTTACGCCTGTCAATTGTTGCGATTCGAGAGAAAAACTGATGGAAAAGCAGGACAGTGTTTTCATCTATACAGAAGGTAATATGCTCATGGGTTCGGTGGCCATTGACGGGCATGAAATTGACGACCTCATTGTCGCAAAGGCATATCAGCGCAGGGGATATGGGCAGTTGTTCTTAAATTTTGCAGTTGCCCATATGCAGGAAAGGCTTGTCTCACCCATCGTCTTGCGTGTTGCGGACTGGAATAAGGGCGCGATCCGCTTATATTTAAGGAACGGATTTAACTGTGTGAAAACTGAAATTGTTAATCGAGGATGAGGAGGTCAGGGTTGGCGAGCTATGCGCTTGAGCGCGCATACGCTTCGCCGCGCGGCTATGGCGCATGCGCCATACGCCGCGCACCCTTGTGGGTGAAAAACCGATACATTCTGACGACAATTTTGGCCAAAATGATGTATTTCGCCCTCTACCCACAAGCAATGCGCAGCATTGCAGGGGGTGTGGGGGAACGAGTTCCTCCACGAAAAAAGAAAACAACGATGGAGCCGACCATGCAAGGCGACAAAATTCATATCCTTCCCTCTTCCCTCTCCGATCAGATTGCTGCTGGTGAGGTTCTCGAACGGGCGTCGAGCGCTGTCAAGGAACTCATTGAAAATGCTCTGGATGCCGGGGCAACCGTCATCGAAATTGAGCTCGAAGATGCCGGAAAAAAACGCCTGGCGGTCATCGATAACGGTCAGGGCATGAGCCGTGCCGATGCACAGCTTGCCGTCGTCCGGCACGCCACGTCAAAGATTGCCACGCCTCAGGATTTGGCTCGCATCGCCACCATGGGTTTTCGCGGAGAGGCCCTGGCCTCCATGGCGGCTGTCTCAAAATTGACAATTACGACCCAGCGGCGCCAGGATCAGACAGGCACCCATCTTCGCATCGAAGGCGCGCAGCGAACCGAGTGCCGAGAGACGGCCACCTCTCCGGGGACGCAGATCGTCGTCGAAGACCTCTTCTATAATACCCCGGTGCGGCTCAAGTTTCTTAAGACCAATGCCACCGAGCAGCGCCGGGTTCTCGAAGTNGTCGAGCAATTCGCCATTGCCTGNCCCGAAGTCCACTTNAAGCTGACATTCGACGGTAAAATAAAATGCGACTATCCCGCCCATTCGTCACTTAAGGCCAGGGCTTTGGCTGTTCTGGGTCACGACGTTCAGGAACACTTCTTCCCTATTGTCCACACCCATCTGGGCGATGTCCTGGTTGAAGGGCTTTTCTGTGCACCGGGCTATGCCCAGTCTAACAGCGGAAGGCTCTATACCTATGTCAATCGGCGCATTGTCAGAGATAAGACCATCCAGGCTGCCATTTCTCAGGCCTACCGCGAATTCCTTCAGGGGAAAATGCCCTGGGTCATCCTCTTTGCGACGATGCCTCTGGAGCAGGTAGACGTTAACGTTCATCCCACCAAGCATGAGATACGATTCCAGGACGCCGATCAGGTGTTTCGCGCCATTCACCGTGCTTTGCGAGACTCACTTCAGCAGACGCCCTGGATCCGCCGAGTCGACATGCCCAGGCCATCCGAATATGTGCAATCACCGGGTGAGGCAGCGTCAACCCTTTCGGCGACAGGTTTTTTCGAATCCGAAGGCGCCTTCGATTCGCCGGAGCGCAGCATGCGCGCCGCTTTGGGGCTGAAGGCTTTCGAAGCCCAACACCGGGCGCCGGCAGCCGGGCAGGATGCTGATACGACACATTGGCAGGCTCGATATCACGAAAGTCACCCACCCTCCGGTGCAGTCGCGGATGCCAATGCCTTTTCACTGGCGGCACGCGCGAGAGAGGCCATCGGCGACATTCCAAAACTCCCCCTCGAATCCGACCAGCCGCTCGGCTACTTTTCCGGGCTGCGCTATCTCGGGCAGCTGGCGCTGACCTATCTCGTTTGCACCGACCAAAATACGTTGGTCATCATCGACCAGCATGCCGCACATGAGCGCATCAACTACGAAAAGCTCAAGGCGATTGCCGAAAATCATGCCATCGCTTCGTCACAGGGCCTGCTCTTTCCCATTCTGATGCCTCTCGACGCTCGCCTGGTCGAGGTGCTTAACGAATACATGAATTTTTTCGAATCACTTGGCTTTCAAATGGATGATCTTGGCAACCGATCGTTTGCCATTCGATCCGTCCCCGAAGCGCTCGTCGATTACGACTACGTCGGGGTCATTCGCGCTGCCCTCGTGGATTTGGCCGAACAGGGGCGTGCCACGCAATTCGACGAACTGCGCGACGAAGTTCTGGCGGCGATGGCCTGCCACAGCTCTATCCGTGCCGGCCGAAAACTGACCCCCGAAGAAGTGCGGATACTGTTTCAGCAAATGGACGAGGCCGGATTCCGCTCGAACTGCCCGCACGGCCGCCCCGTTCATTTTACTTTAACCCCGGCTGAACTCGAAAAGCGCTTTTTGAGAAACTGACGTGTTTTTTTGTGGGGGAACTCGTTCCCCCACACCCCCTGCGATACTTCGTATCGCTTGTGGGTAGAGGACGAAATGATTCGTTTTTGGCCTGCTGTTCAGCGATGCAGGCAAGAGAACTGTGTCATGCCAGATGACGCATGCCGGTTTGAGTACATTTGCTCATGGGCACTTCCACGTATAGGGGCTGCGTGGCCCAGGCAATTTTGGGCGCAATGAAGGCAAAACAAGTGACCATCAACATGCCGAGGCAGGCCAGAATCAGGCGGTGTCTGGGGTGACGGGTTTGTGTGATCATGGTATGGTGGTTACGGATCACGATATGACCGCGGATTAAATCGAGGTGGTGACGGATCAAATCGAAAGGTGAGAGATGGCGCGATGATGTGGCCAATGTAGTCTTTTCCTGCCAAAAAAGTGTAGGAAAAGTCGGCACCGATGGCAAGCCAGTTGGTCACAGGTACTGTCATGCCCAGCCCGAACTTGAGGGCAAAGGCACCTTCGTCGAGGCCGAAAGCGGTTTTTCCTACCGAATAGGCAGCACCCATGCCGTAATATACATTGAGCAGAAAGCGGTGATAGATGATAGGGATGAAGCCCCCCATGCTAAATAGGGTCGATCCAATAAATCCATCATATCCCTTCAGTCCACCACCAAGATTCTGCTCCAGGAACATGGTAAAGCCGCCATGGGCGACACTGTGTGAGAACATAACGCTGCCGATACTAATACTAATTGTGGTGTTCAGGCCGTGCGTCTTATTGCCCGAAGCAAAGTAACCAAGATAACCTGCTCTCGCACCTATTTCGAAGTGAGCGAGTCGATAGTATTCGATACATTCGCCGTCTTTATCTATGAAAAAATGGGGGCAAAAATGAGAACTGTCTTCGTTTTCGATACATGTGGTCTTGGGATGAACTAGGTAATCCGAGTGGTGATCCTGAGGTCTTTTGGCATATGCAGTACATTCGCCATCATCCTCTATGATATAGTGGAAATAACGGGAACTGTTTTCGCTGTCGATGCATTCGGTCATGTGAACTTTATGGTTTGGGGTGTGTCTGTTTTTGGCATATGCAGTACATTCACCATCATCCTCTATGATATAGTGAAAATAATCACCATAGTGGAGATAATCATTGCAGAAGGAACGACGGGAACATTTTTTGTTTTCGATGCATTCGGCCATGTGAACTTTTAAGCTCAGAGTGTGTTCGGCCCAGGCACTTTTGGGCGCAATGAGGGCGAAACAAACGGCCATCAACAGGCCAGGGCTGGCCAGAATCAGACGATCTCTTAGGTGATGGGTTTGTGTGCTCATGGTTTTTGCTAGAGAGAAAATCGAACGAGAAGGGAAGGGGCGAGGATGTGATCAATGTCATCGTCAAAGCCCGAGCCGAAACCCGAGCCGAGCATGTAAGAAAAGTCGGCACCAATGGCCATCCAGTCCGTCACAGGTACAGACAGGCCCAGCCCGAGTTTGAGGGCAAAAGCTGCGCCATCGCTCGAGTAGATTGCGCCAACGCCTGCCTGTAAACTAAGCAGAAGGTGCTTAACAACGAGGGGAATGAACCCTCTGACGCTTAACAGGGTTGAACCGATAAATCCGCTGTAGCCTTTCAGTCCGCCGCCGAGGTTTTGTTCGAGATAGAAAAGGCTGACTGCTCCCTTGGTGATATTGTTTCCCAGCAGCATAAAACCGACGCCAAGTGTGGTGTTCACCCCCTGCATCCTGCTGCCTGACAGGAAGTGAAGATAACCAACGCCCACATCTATTCCGACATAATGTTTCGGTACCCTTTGAACGCATTCACCGTCCTCGTCAATGAAATACCCAAACTCATGGCTGTCGATTTCGTAACACATATCCATGGGCACGATGAAATAGTGATCCTCCATAAAATAGTCATCCTCAGTGGCCTGGGCACTTTTGGGCACAATGAGGGCGAAACAAATGGCCATCAACAGGCCGAGTGTGGTCAGAATCAGGTGATGTTTTTGGTAGTGGGTTTGTGTGCTCATGGTGGTAACAGATCAAATCGAAAGTGAAGCGATGGCGTGATGATGTGGCCGATGTAGCCGATCCTCGCGCAGAAAGTGTAGGAAAAGTCGGCGCCGATGGCTACCCAGTCGGCCACAGGTATGGAGAAGCCCAATCCGGCCTTGAGGGCAAAAGCCCCCTTATCAAGGTCGAAAGAGCTTTTTCCCGCAGCGTAGGCAGCGCCGATGCCAAGCTGCATTCCGAGAATGAGGTAATCGTCAATGACGGGAAAGAAGCTCTTGAGGCCCAAAATGGTTGAACCGATAAATCCGTCGTAGTTTTTTAGTCCGCCGCCGAGATTTTGATCGAGATACACCCCAAACCCTCCTTCGCCGAGAACCCCCAGCACAAAGCCGGTGCTAAGCGTGACGGTCAGGCCTTGCATCTTGTTGCCTGAGGCGAAGTAACCGAGATAGCCAACACCCGCGTGCATTTCGATGTAAGCCGGGAGCCCGTGTGCCTGAGCACTTTTGGGTGCAGCAAAGGCGAAGCAGACGGCCATCCACAGGCCAAGAGTAGCCAGAATCAGACGTTTTTTGTGGGTAACAGGCAGTGTTTTCATGCACAATCCTTGAAAAAGTCTGACATTCGATGTGCAAAGAACGATCCGCTTTTGGACGAAAAAAATCGCCAAAGGCGCAACGACGGCGATTGGGCCAGCAGCGACATATAGGGGCGCGCCGCAGCGCGTCCACCAGCGATGCAAGGGCGAACTGCGTTCGCCCGCGCGACTGTAGGGGCGACCGTCCCGGTCACCCGCCGCTGGACAGGGTGCCCCCCTAAGCCGGGCGTTGCGGCATAAGCGCTAACTTGAT
>WQTY01000003.1 GCA_009786045.1 Pseudomonadota bacterium
CCCGCCCTTAACGTCCCGGTCGCCCGTTCGAATGCTGGCTCCCCCAAGAGGAACGTGCTATGGCAGGCGATGCGCAAATCGCTGCGCCCGTTCCCGCCTGCCGGGTCAGGAGATCATCTTGGTGTCAGAATCGTTTTATCTGCCGGAAGCGCTTGATGTTCACATGCATACGCTTTTGGGCGGCATGCGCGTGGTATTGTGCGAGCGAAGCAGCCTCCATCGCACCAGCATCATGCTCAACATCCAGGCAGGAAGCCGCGATGAGATGTTGAGCGGAACGGCTCACATGCTTGAGCATCTGATTTTTCGCGGCACACAGCATTACCCGAGCCTTCGCCTGCTCAGCGAAGCCTTCGAGGCGCTGGGCGCGGATTTTAATGCCTATACCGCACGCGAAGTGACGAGCTATGACGTGTCGCTGCCTCCAGGTTCGCTCGAAGGAGTGCTGGCACTCCTGGGCGAGGCCATTCTTCGCCCAAAACTGACGGGCATCGGCGCGGAACGAGAGATCATACGCGAGGAAATTTTATCGGATTACGACAGCGACGGCGCGCTCATCAACGTCGACGATCTCCTCGCCGAAACCTTTTACGGCGAGGCGGGCAAACCCATTGCCGGCAAACCCGAAGACATTCAAAAACTTACAAAGGCAGAAATACTGCGCTATTACGAAGAGAATTACTGTGCAGAACGTATGGTTCTGGTGATTGCGGGCGCGCTTGGCAATCGCGCACGCCTCCTGGACGTCATCACTTCTGCTTTCGCCGGCCTGCCTTCTGGCAGCACACCGCGCCGGTTGCAGACCATGCATCCGGTGTACGCGCATGCCCTCCTGTCGCTGCGCACCGCTTCCCCTTCTCTTCCGCCCGCCAGGATCTGCCTCAGACACCACGACGGCGTCGCGCAAAGCGAATTGGTGTTGGGCTTTTTATCGCTGCCTGCGAGCGCGGGTGAGTTTGGTATCCTGGAGATGCTCGTCCGCGTCCTGGATGATGGCCTGGCCTCAAGGCTTTCCAGGCGCCTGATCGAAGAACTCGCCCTGGTCTACGATGCCGAAGCCTTCCTGAGCCTGACCCGCGAATCATCCCTCCTGCAGATTCGCCTTTCGTGCCGTCACCGCCGCATTGTCCGCCTGCTGGACGCCGTCTATGAAATCCTCGGGGATTTGGCCCGGGATGGGGTCGATCCCGGCGAATTGACCAGAATACGCCGGCGCCTCATATGGGAACACGAAGCACTGCTCGACAACACCCCCGCCCTTGCGCAATGGCTCAGCAGCATGGTGCTGCAAAACATGCCCGCCGATTTGCGAACGCGCTGCGCCGAACTGATACATGTCAGCGCTGACGATATCCGAACCATGGCAGGCCTCCTCCTCACGCAGCGCCCCCATGTTGTGGCCATCGTCGGCGACCTTGGCCCCAAAACCAGTCAGGGCATCGTGCGTCTGCTCGAAGATAAACTGGGCCAAATGGTTGAATTCACAAAACTCTAGTTGAATGCTCCCACACTGCCTGGAGATAAAAATCGCTGCTTTCAGATAAAATTTGGATAAAGATTGTTGCCCTCTGATGATTTTTTCGCTGTAGGGGGCCACGCTGTTTCGAGCGATTACCCGTGATACGCTCGTCAAATAGTTGTCTAAACCAGGGAGTTGTTGTAAAACGTTGCGGGTGTTTTTTTTCTGCCCCCGGGCAGCTCATAGGGATAGTTTGAATCGTCGAAGAGGACGTGAATTTGCACGATTGGGTGCGTATACGAGGAAAGGCATGAGCGAAGAAATCAAGAATGACGGAGTATTGAGTTCTGAGACAGCAGACGCAGCGGTCGATTTGGCAGCATCTTCCGAGGAAGTGTCCGAGGTACAGCCTGAGGATTCGAACGCCGACGCCGAGCTTATGGGCGCTGACGAGACCGCTTCTGCCGACGCCGACACAGACGCTGCACAAGCCTCTGAAAGTGCTCAAGATGCTGTTGTCACCGACGACGATACACTGAATGCGTCGCACGAGTCTGCCGAAGAAGCTCTGACAGAAGCGTCAGAGGCATCTGCCGAAGAAACCCTGGCGGAGGCGTCTGCCGAAGAGGCCGTGTCAGAAGTATCAGAGGCATCTGCCGAAGAAACCCTGGCGGAAGTATCGGAGGAGATCGACGAGGCCAGGCTGACCTGGCAGGAACGGCTGGAGCGCCTTCTGTCAGGCGGAACCCTCGCCAATAACGTTTCTGCCCTGCGGCTGGTCGACTTTCATAACCCCGGTGATTTCCAGCTGGCAGAAGTGTGGGGCGTTATCCTCGCTGCGCACGGTGAACTGGCTGACGAGATCTTTGCCCAGGCCAGCCGCTATGTCACCAGCGAGCAGGACGTTTGGTCGGGCGTCCTGGAAGCACACCGCGTTGCGCTTGAGAATGCCGGCGATGACGCGCAGGCTGCCATCGGCAAAACCATTGGACTCATCCAGGCGCTTCGTGCCAGTCAGCTGGATGAAGGCAAAGAACGTTTGGTGAACTACGAGAGTGCAGCCGTTTTGCTTGAGGATTTGGCCATTGTCGCGACAGGAAACTGGCGAAAGGTCGAACAAACCGTCGAAACGCGCCTCAAGGCCCAGGGGCTCGGCGACGAAGCAGTGCTCGTCGAAATGGCCCACATTGTTGCCGATTACGCGCTCAGCGCCGGATCACTCGACCGCGCCGTCGAAATGATCCGGCGGGCATCGCGCAAGGCCACCGAAGATATCGGACTCAAGTGGCGGCTTGCCATCCTGAGCCGCGACCAGAAAAAGTGGAACGCCTATGTCGATGTCCTCAGCAAGGAGCTCATCACCAGCCTCTCGGCCAATGTAGACAAAGTTGACGTCTACGAAGAGATGATCCGCATCTATCGCGATGAAACAAGCCAGGACGCCATGGTCGTTAAAACCTACGAAGCCCTGCTCGCAGTCGATCCCGAAAATGATGCCGCCCTTGAGAGCCTGGTCGAGATCTACGAAAAATTGCGCCGCTGGCCAGATCTCATCAAAATTCTCGAAGGCAAGGCAGAGAAAAGCTCAGGACAGCGGCAAATCGATTTCTATCTCCGAATTGCAAACATCTACCTCGAAAAATTGTCTCGCAAGGTCGATGCCATCAAGTATTTCGAAATCGTTTTGTCTCTGGATGCAGCCCACGAAGCATCCATTGAGCAGCTCAAGATGCTCTACACGGAGCGGCGGGACTGGGAAAAACTCATTGGCGTGCACTATGCAGAACTCGCTCGGATCAGCGCCGTCGATGATCAGATCGATCTGCTCAAGATCATGGCGGATATTGCCAAAACCAAGCTTCGCAATAATGCGACCTCAATCGACATATGGACGCAGATTCTCACACGCGACTCAAGCAGCGCAGAAGCCATCTCAGCACTTGAGGCGCTGTACGAGGGGGAGAAGCGATGGGCAGATCTGGCGTCAATCCTGGAGCGCCGCATCGACCTGAGTGAAGATACCAAAGAGCAGTTCCAGCTGCTGCAAAAGCTTGGCGCGCTCTATAGCGACCGTGCGGGCGACAGCGCTGGCGCCATCCGTGCCTGGCGGCGTGTCCTTGCCATCGATCCGGGCTACACAAAAGGCATCGACAGCCTGCGAAAACTCCTCATCGAAACCCGCGACTGGGAAGCCCTCGAAGCCTACTACTCGGAGAACGGTCTTCTCTCCGAACTGGTGGTGCTCTTCGAGCAGCTCTCCAAAACGCTCAAGGACGATGAAGACAAAAAGGCTGTTCTGCTTCGCGCTGCCCACGTCTACGAGCAGTCCCTTAACGAAAGCAACAAGGCGATGGCAACGCTGGAGAAGAGCCTTGCCATCGACGCCTCTGATGCTGTTGTGGCCGCTGAGCTCGTGCATTATTATGAGCCCAGGGGAATGTTTGAAGCGCTGGCGAAAATGGTAGAAATTCTCTACCACTCAAGCGAGCAGGGAGAGGCGCGTTCGGGATTCGGCCTGAGGCTTGCCAAAATATTCGAATCCAAACTCAGCGACAGTGCCTCGGCGTATCGCTGGTATCTTGCGGTTGTCGAAGAAGACATCCACTACCTGGCAGCATTTGACGGCCTGGAAAAAACAGCAGGTGTCACCGGACATGCGCAAGTGGTCGTCGACATGTACCGCAAACACCTCGACTCGGCTTCCGAAGTTAAGTTCTGCCGCGAACTGAAGTATCGCATTGGCTGTCTGCTGCTCGACTATCTTGATGGTGCTTCACAGGCACAGGCAATATTCGAAGAGCTGGTAGCCGATGATCCCGAAGACATCCGGGCTTTGGGGGCGCTTGAGCGCATCCTGGAGCGAGAGGGACGCTTCAGCGAGCTGCTCGAAATCAACGAACGCCGCATGCAGTTGGCCAAAACCCCACAGGATATGGCCGAAACCCTGCTCAGCGGTGCCCGTATCCACGAGCATCACCTCAATGACAAGCAAGAAGCCATCCGCGCCTACGAACGCGTCTGTGAGCTGGCCCCGGACGACGCTCGCCCGCTGGTCGAACTGCATCGCCTCTATGCCGAAATTGATGCTTACGAGCTCCTGGCACGCGTCATCGAAAAACAGCTTGCACTTCTGGGGGTTGACGGCGCCTTTGGCGAAACCCGCTTTGAGGCACAAATCGACGAGGAAGGCATTGCAGTGATCGTCTATGGCGCAAAGCTTCAGCGCAATGACGATGGTGCCGTCTGGGTCGAGCGTACCTGCCAGGGCCTGGATGCGCAGGAGGTCATTGCTTTATGGTCAGAGCTGGGCGATGTTTACCGGGATCACCTCTCCGAATACGAAGCAAGCGTCGCTTGCTACGACAACATCCTGCTGCTCGATCTCACGCACGAAGGAAGCGTTAGCGCCCTGGAGGCGCTGCTTGAGTACGATGTCAGCGTCGACGTCATTTGCCGTGCCCTGTCAAAGGTCTACGCACAAGAGGATAAACACGCTGAGCTGCAAAAGATCCTGGTCAGACTCGCAGAGGTTGTGAGCGATCGCCAGGACAAGATCAGCTATCTCGTGTGTGCGGCACAAATCAATCGCGAGATCCTCGACGACACCGAATCGGCGCTTGATTGTCTCTCACAGGCACTGACCCTGAATCCAGCCGGTGAAGTCGTTAAGCAAACCCTCTTTGAGCTGGCACAGACAGCTGACAGCTGGGATCGCGTGGTTGCCATCCTCGAACTCGTTTCACGTCAGATCAAGGGCGACGACGCCCAGCGTCTGGCAACGCAATACGCGCTTGAATTGAGCCATCTCTGGGAAAACCAGCTTGAAGATCGTGAAAAAGCCATTCACTATGGCCGAAAAGCGCTCTCGCATGGCAGCAGTGATGTCGATGTCCTTGAACATCTGCAGGAGACCTTCGTCCGCCTGGAGTCATGGGAGGATGTCATTGCCGTCCTTCAGGCTAAAGCCAGACTCTCCGAAGAAGACGAGGAGCTGCTTTCCCTCAATATGCAAATCGCCTCCATTCGCGAGGCCTATCTCGGGCAAAACGACGACGCCATCACCACACTTCTTGAAGTGCTCGACAAGCACCCTGATTGCCTGGAGGCCATGCTCAGTCTGGATCGGCTCTACGTTGCGCAGGCACGCTGGGAAGAGGCTGTGGCGAACTACGAGCGTCGCCTGGAACTCGTTCAGGACGAAGCCGAGCGTGATGAAATCGAATGCCATATGGCTTCTATCCTGAGCGAGCACCTCAACGAAGTCGAACGCGCTCTGGAGATTTACAGCAGCGTCCTGTCACATGACGCCTCCAATGCCCTGGCCATTGCCGGTCTTGAGCGCATGCTTGAAGCCGGCAAAGACGGTATCGCAGAGCAAGTCAGCGACATCCTGCTGCCTCTCTACGATGCCGCTGACAACTGGGAGCGCCGTTGCTGGGTCGATGAACAGCTCCTGCGAGTCATTCTTGAGCCCGAACGACGCCGGGATCTGCTGCACGAAATTGCCACGCTGTATGAGCAGCGCGGCGGCGATCACGAAAAAGCTTACGATGCCTATGCCAGAAGTCTCAAAGAAGATCTCCGCAGCCAGCTGACCATCGATCAGCTCTTCAACTATGCCGATGTTCTCAACAAATGGGAACAGTTGGTTAAGGTAATGGAAGAAGCGACAACCGATGCCGATGACGTCGCTGCCGCCAAGGCCATTCGCTGTATGGCCGCAGAAATCTATCGCGAACATCTCGGCGACATGGATGCGGCCATCAAATCATACGAAGAAATCCGCGCCATTGCGCCTGAAGATGTCGAAATTCTCGATGCCCTCGAAGGGCTGTATCGTGACAAGGAGGCGTGGCAGTCGCTGAGCGAAGTGCTCACGGCAAAGGCGCACCTGGCGACAGATTCTGAGACACGCAAGGCCCTGCTCTTCCAGGCAGCCACACTTTACGAAGAGGTTCTTGGCGATGTCGATGCCGCCATCGCCATTCACACAGAAATTCTCACCGATGAGGCCGGCGAGAGCACAGCGCTTGACAGCCTGGAGCGCCTCTACCTGGGTCAGGAACGCTGGGAAGACTTGCTCGGTGTGTATCGTGCCAAAATCGAAAATGCCGAAGACGATGCCGCGCGCATCAGCCTCTTCTATAAGGTTGGTGTCATCCAGGAGGAAAAACTCCAGGACAATGTCGGTGCTGCCGAAACCTATCAGCAGGTTCTGTCGCTCGATCCCGAAGACGACGGCGCGCTGGAAGCCCTGGACCGCCTCTACATGGCAGGGGCTGACTGGACAAATCTCCTCGACATCCTTGAGCGGCGTGAGGCGCGCACCGATGATGAAGCGGCCAAGGTCGAATTCAAGTTCCGTCAGGCAGAGTGCTGGTATCGCAATATGGACGATGTCCTGCGTGCCGTAGAAGTCTACCGTCTCGTTTTCGAGCTTGATGCCGCCCACGAAGCTTCGATTGCCTCACTGGAGGAGATCGTCGCCATCGGTGGCGAAGCCGCTGTGGAAGCTGTCCGCACTCTGGCACCGATCTACCAGGGACTTGAGCGTTGGGAGGCACTGGTCAAAGTTTACGAGGTTCTCGTCGTTAATGTCGAAGATATCGACGAGAAGATCGAGCTGCTGGGCAACATTGGCACCATCCAGGAGGAGTTGCTTGAGAACACCAAGGCTTCATTTGAAGCATGGTATCGGGCACTGTCCTACGATGTATCGCGCGATTCCTCCTGGGATGTGGTCGAACGACTGGCAGGTGTGTGCGAATGCTTCGATGAACTCGTTGCCAAGCTCGACGAACTGATGACTGAAATATCGAGCGACGGCACGCTTGGCGTAATCGTCGCGATGCATATGGCACGTATCTACGAGGCAGAGCTTAATCTGCCCGAGAAGGCCATCGAAGTGCTGCGGCGCGTCCTTGAGATCGATGCCAACGAGGTGGCTGCCATACGCTCCCTCGATCACCTCTATGAGGTGCTTGAGCGCTGGCAGGATCTCGTCGACATCCTGCGCCTCGAAATCGAAATCGCCACCACCGACGAAGAGCGGCTTGCATGCTACTATCGCCTGGGGGCCGTTCAGGAGTCGTGCCTTGAAAACCACGACGAGGCCATCAACAGCTACAATGAGATGCTCATCCTTGCTCCGGGTCAGGCAGAGGCCATCGAATCTCTGGTGCGCATCTTTGACGCAGGCCATGGCGTCGTGGCGATTGCCGAAATTCTCGAACCCTATTACCGCGACAACGAAGCGTGGGATGCCCTGGTTGCACTCGACCTGCAGCTCATTGAGCACCTCTCTGACAGTAACGATCGCTATGACAAGCTTCTGGAAGTTGCCGAAGTTTACCTCTCCCAGCTGCAATCCATCGAAGATGCACTCAGCATCTATGGCCGTGCTCTGTCCGAGCGCCCGGGAGATGACTTCTGCCTGGCCAAGATCGACGAACTCAGCGATGCGCTTCAGGACTGGGCCAACAACGTCGAGTTCTATCGACTGGCCAGTGAGGCTACCGAAGATGCCATCATCAAGCAGGATTTGGTTCTGCGCATGGCTCAGACCTATGACATCAGACTTGAAGATGCTCAGAATGCCGAACGCTGCTATCTCGAAGTGCTGAAGTTCGACGCTGAGCATCTCATCAGCCTTGAAGCACTTGATCGTATCTACGCTTCCCAGGAGCGTTGGCAGGATTTGGTTGCCGTCATTCGGCGCGAACTTCCGATCGTCGATTCGGATGATCAACGGATTTCGCTCAACATGCGCCTCGGTGCCGTACTCTTTGAAATGCTCAGCGATCCTGCTGCTGCCATTGAGGTTTACGAAGAAATCCTCAATATCGAGCCCAGCTATTGGGACGCGCTGGTCGCACTTGAAGGCATTCATCAATCACGTGAGGATTGGGCGGCGTTATACGACATCTTTGAGAAGGAATCGGCTGCCAGCAATGATGATGAGCAACGGGTAGAGCTCTGGGGCAAGATGGCCCAGCTGGCAAGCGAGATTCTCAATAAGCCAGATGATGCGGTGGATTTGTGGTACCAGGTCATTGGCGTCCTTGGCGATAATCTCGTGGCGCTGCAGAACCTCGAAGTCCTTTTCATCCGCGCAGAGCGCTGGGCAGATGCCACCGATGTCATCGAACGACAGGTTCCCCTCTGCACGGATACCGCCGACTGCCTTGAGACCTATCGCAAACTCGGCCGGATTTTCCGGGACAAGCTTGAGGACAATGAGCGTTCGCTTGATTACTGGCGAAATGCCCACAGCACCGACCCCAGCGATCTCGAAACCCTGCGTGCCATTGAGGCCCTGGACGAAGTTCTGGAGGATAAAGACGATCTGGCCGAAACGCTGCGCAAGATCCTCTCAACAGGTCAGCTCGACCTCGATTCGCAGTTGCTTTGCGCTGTCAAGCTCGCTGGCATCCTCGACGAGCTGGGCCGAACCCACGAGACAATCGACATCTGGCTCTATGTCATGGAGCTGGATGCCACCTATATGCAGGGGCTCAACGAACTGGAGCGTTTGTATGAAGGCGAGGGACGCTGGGAAGACGTCGTCACAACACTGCGCTCGAAGATCGATATTCTGGATGATTTGGAAGACAAAATTGCCCTTTTCCTCCAGATAGCTTCGATTTGGGAGCAGCAGGTCGGCGATATCGATCAGGCTGCGGCTGCGTATCAGAATATCCTCGAACTGGATCCTGAAAGAAACTCTGCCTTTGACGCTCTGGAGGCCCTCTATGCGCATCATGAGCGCTGGCAGGATCTCTTCAATGCCTATGTAGAGCGCGCCGAGGTCATTGGTGAACCCAAGCGCCGTTTGGGCTTCCTGTTCAAGGCATCCAAAACAGCCGAAGAAAAGCTCAGCAACGCAGAACTGGCCTTTGCGATTCTGCAATCCGCCGTCCATGAGAGCTGGAAGGATGAAACGCTCAGCAATGAAATTCAGCGTCTTGCCGAATTGACCGATGGCTGGGCCGAACTGGTGGCACTCTATGAGAGCATGATCGACGAAAACGACACATCGTCTGATAGCTTTGCCCTGCATAACCACGTTGCACGGTGGTATTTCCATCACCTCCACAACAACGAAGCCTCGTGGCACCACTTCCAGTTTGTTCTGAGTCAGTCGCCCAACAACCTCGCTGCGCTGGCTTCGATGACCGAGATTTACTGGCGTCTGGGCAATTGGGATGAACTCGTGGCCAACCTCCTGCGCAGGCTGGATCTGACGACCGTTACCGACGATCGGGTAAGCCTCTTTATGGAGCTTGCAAAGGTATTTGAGGAGAAAACCGGTGACATTGATCAGGCCATTGATTGCTACATGCAGGCCTACAAGCTCTCTCCGGATCGCCTTGATGTGATGAAGGAACTGGCCCGCATCTATGAGGCGGCCGAGCAATGGACCGACCTGGTCGACATCCTCGAAAAACAGATCACTGTGATTGAGGATCTCGACGATGCCATCCACACGCAGTACAAGGTGGGCGAGGTTCTCGAATCCCAGCTTGGGCAGTATGAAAAAGCAGTCGTGGCCTACTCAAAGGTCATTGAGAAGGATGAGACGCATGCCGGATCGCTGCACGCCCTGGAACGGCTTAACGCAGGTCTTGGCCGCTGGAACGACCTCCTCAAGGTCTACGAGTATCAGCTTGCCGCGTTCGCCACTTCTCAGGAACACATCGACATCTATGCCAAAGTGGCCCAGGTCTATGAGCTGCATCTCAACGACATCGACAGTGCGATAGCGAGCATCATTCAGATCACGCTGATCGATCCTGACAACCTCATGGGCATCGAACAGCTCGAAAGGCTCTATGGCATCGCTGAGCGCTGGAACGATCTCGTCGACACGCTCAACACGCACATCGGCGTTCTGCCCGATGCCACCGATCATATTGAGCTTTATCGTCAGCTGGGTGAAATCTTCCGGGACAAGCTCCAGGATGCTTATCGCGCCGTCGAAAGCTTCCAGGTGATCATCGACATCCATCCGGCAGATGTGCCAGCGCTTTACGCTTTGGCAGATCTCTACGAGGCGGCCGAGGATTACATCAGTGCCATCGAATTTTTGAATCGCATCATCGGCTGCCTCTCGGATCCGAACGAAGCTCTGACAGTGCATTTCCGCATTGGCAAAATCAATGACGCCCAGCTCTCCGACGACATCGCCGCAGAGGAACGCTTCAAGATTTGCCTCGACATTGATGCAGGTTACATGCCCGCCATTGATGCCCTCAAGTCTATCTACGAGAGACGCGAGGATTGGCACAATGTCGTTCGGATCCTGAAGCAGAAGGTGGAATTCACGCGTGAGCTCGATCAGAAGGCAAAGATTAACTGCGAGCTGGGGCGCGTCTCCCTTGAGTACATCGGCGACGCCGTCAATGCCTACGCTTACTACGAAGAGGCCCTGTCCCTGCAGCCGGACTATATCGACGCTGCCTGGCCGCTGGCTGAAAAATGTCTGACCGAGAAATCCTGGGCACGGGCACTGCTTCTCTTCGAGATCGTCATCAAGGGTGTGGCCTTCCGCAGCGAGAACACAGAACTCTATGCCCTTAACTATAAGGCAGGTCTCTGCTGCCAGAGGCTTGCACAGCATGAGCGTGCGCTTGCCTTCTATCGGGCCTCGTACGAGCTGAATCAGAACTACTCTCCCACGCTGCTTGGCATGGGTCAGGAACTCCTTGAGGCACACGACTACGAGCGCGCCTACAATATGTTCCAGGTTCTGCTTGAGCGTTTCAGCTCAGAGCTCACGCCGGAACAGATCATCGACATTTATTACGATTCAGCTTTGATCAAGAAGGAGACAAACGAGCTGGCCCTGTCCCGTCAGCTTTTGGAGCGCATTCTCGAAGCCGATGGTTCACACGCAAAGTCGCTTGAACTCATCATTGAGGTGTGCGAGTCCATGGCAGACTGGGAAGCACTCGTGTACTACCTCAGCATCCACATGGAGCGCACCACAGACAAAGACCTCAAGTTCGTCGAGATCATGCGGATAGCAAAGGTCTTTGCCAACAATATCGGTGATACACAGCGCCAGATTGAAGCCTATTACAAGGCATTGGAAATCGACCCAAGCTCGAAGGTTGTTCTCAATGAGCTCCTCGGCATCTACCATTCGAGCGCTCAGTGGGAGAGTGCCATTGGCGTCATTGAGAGATTGTGCAGCCTTGAGACCAATGCGGACAAGATCGCAAAGTTCTATTACACCATCGCCGTGATCTACCGCGACGAGCTTGGTGATGATGACAGGGCCGTCGAGTTCTTCAATAAAACGCTCGACACCAACGTCAACGAACTGCGTGCCTTTGAAGCCATCGATCGCATCCTGACAGCTGCGCGCGACTGGCGAATGCTTGAGCGCAATTACCGCAAAATGATCAAGCGTGTCTATGACGACGAGGGCGATCACCTTAAGGATACCAAGCACCTGCTGTGGTATGGGCTGGGTGAAATCTATCGTACGCGTCTGGAGGAGTGGGACAATGCCATTTCGGCCTTCAAGAAGGCCAGCGAAGTGGCGCCGCAGGACGAGCGCCTGCACAACATCCTGGCTGAGCTCTACATGCGCATGCCGGATCGCGAACAGGATGCTATTGAGGAACTGCGCACGATCATCGCCAATTCTGCCGGTGCCATGACACGGGATCAGGAAGTCCGAATCTATCGCAGCCTCTTCAGCCTCTACTGCAAAACAAAGCAGTACGACAAAGCATGGTGCATCACCGAGATCTCCATCTACAAGAGCATCGCTCAGGATGACGAGATCCAGTTCCACGATCACTATGGGGACGCTGGCATGGCACTCATCGAAGGGCGCATCACCCCCAACGACAATGCCCTGCTCTGGCACCCCGGCCTGTCCCAAAGTCTCAACAACATCATCCGATTCTTTGCGACAAGCATGCGCCCGGTCTACTGCAAAAAAGAAAAGGACTACGACATTAAGAAACGCAACAACCTCCCCTATGAGCAGGATCAGGTCTTCTGGAAGATCTTCATGAATGTCGCCCAGGTGATCGGTGTCCAGTCGATCGGCATCTATCACACGCCCTTCCTGCCCACGGGCATTTGCATCGCCAACGTAGATTACGATGCATTCCTGATTGCCCAGGACATGCTGGCGGGCCGCTCACAGCGCGAAGTCGGCTTCCTGCTGGCGCGTGCGTGCTACATGTACCTGTACTTCTACATGGCCGGTTTGCAGCTTCCGACAGAAGCCATCAAGACGCTCATCCTGACGTCCGTGGCCTTCTTCTCCAATAAGCCAGCCGACCCCAGTACAAAGCCCATTTATGCGGCCATAACGAACATGAATCAGCTCCAGCGAACCGACTTCGGCAAGGCGCTCCAATCGCTGGTTCGGGGCGAAACCGAAGCAAACGTTTCGGCATGGCTCAAGGGCGTTGACCTGACATGTAACCGCGTGGGCCTGTTGTTGTGCGGCGATCTGGCGACAGCCATTCGCTGCATCAAGATGGATCCGCGGCCAATATCGAAGCTCACCAATGCCGAACGCGAAGCCGATTTGCTCAAATTCTGCATGAGCGAAGAGTACTTCGAACTGCGCGCTCGCCTCGATATGACCGTGGTATAGTTCATGGGCAGACACGCAGGTCTGCCCCTACAGCCCCATTGGCAATGCCAGTGGGGCTTTTTTGATGCATTGGGCGCCCGCTATTGCCCACACGGGCAATACGCGGGCGGGCGTGGCTATCGACCTGTAGGGGCGGTTCGCGAACCGCCCCTACGCCGATACGCCGCGCCTTTTATTTTTTGTGGGGGAGCATTGCTCCCCTCTCCCTCTCATCTCCGTCTTGCCTTGCAGCAATACGCACGCTGAACCATTGGCTGTCGATCTCAAATTGGGCTGGTGTGTTGCCGTTGTCGCGCAGGGCCTTCTGTGCGCGCTGGATACCTTGCCCGTAGCGGTTCACATAACCGAGCGAACGCATAGCTTCGGCAATGACTGGGTTGCGATAATCGTTGCGTTCGGGAAAGTTTGCGGCAGCTTCGCCATAAAGTCCGCCAGCGTTGTCTATCTGTATGTGGTTTGCGTACCAATAAAAGCGAATGGGGGTATTGGATTGGTAGCTGCGGTGCATGACGGCATTGAGCAGCAGTTCCCGGATCGCAGTTTTGGGATAGTCGCTGACGGTTTTCTCGCGCAAGGTACTCACAAACACAGGACGTGTGCGAATGTTGACGTCAATCAGCAAGTCGAGCGTTTGCAGCAGGCTAGCCAGATCACCGTGAATTGCCTTGGTGTCAATCACTTCGCTTGTGCCGTTATCCCCGGCCAGCCGTAAAAACTGCACATAAGCACCGGGCAGAAAATGCGCCGGGCGCGGCACAAACATTAGCACGCCTGCATGGGTTGGACAGTGATGGCGAAGATCATAGAAACGCAGGCTTGCCAACTGTTGCTGCAGCGTGCGGTGGTTGGCAGCAATAACGTCTTCGGACAGTGCGCGCCTGCGATATCCAAGCAGGAAAAGTTCTTCGTTGAGATCGGAAAGCTCGGCCTCGCTGCATGGCAGAGCATCGAAGCTGCGCGCCTGCGCGACACGCCTCTCCATCAGAATTCGCTCTTCCTGTTCGCTGGCAATGGCCTTTCGTGGCCCCACACGTAACCAGACCTGCCCTTTGTAACGAACGGGCGAAAGGTCTGAAGGCTTGACTTCGACAACTGCGACCTGTCCATCCTTCAACTCGAATTTGGCTACGCTCAGAGCGGGAATGGGAAGGATATTGCCATCCGAGCGCAATGCACCGAGGTTCTGCAGAAGTTGATCCGTCACACTCAAGCCAGATGGAACACCATTGTCATCGACGCCTACAATCAAGTAGCCAGGCTGCCGATGATTGGGATAATCATTGGCAAACGCGCAAACAGCCTGAGCAAACTTGTCGGTGTGACTTGTGGATGTGGTGCGTTCAATGCGATCCGATTCGAGATCGGCAAGGAGCACTTGCAGCTGTTCCAACGTCAACATGATGTTTGCGCCTTTTTTAGCAATTCATTCAGACCCAGATCGATGCTCGTCACCGCCCAATCTGGCTCTTGGGCAAAGGGCTGCCGCACATAGAATGAACCTTCATGTTTATCCCCATTTACCAGCACAATGGCAAGGATGAACTTATCCGCGTTTTGCATGAACGAATAGAAGCAGTATTCCTGCCATCGAACCGAATCCATCATACCAGGGAATGATGGACCTTTTTCATTTTGGAACAGGAAACTCATCATCAATCTGCCAGTGCGCAACCAGTATGGCCTGCTCGACAATCATTTAACGTTTAAGCTCATAGGCGCATGTGATACATTCGTGCCACTGAGCTTAGCGGACAACCCCCTTTCGCATCTGGAGGTGAACATGCGTTTTTGCCATGTGATCAGCGTATTCGTGGGATTGATGATTGCCATCGTTGGCTGTGAAAAAAATTCCAAGTACTGCGATAAAGACAGGATTGATTGCGATGGGCGATGTATTGGCTCGGATGAGGTGTGCCTTTGCGGTGATGCCGTGTGCATGGGGGGGCAGATTTGCGACGCCGGCAAGTGCAAGTGCATGCCTGGAATGGTAAACTGTGGCGGAGAGTGCATCAACCCGCTGACGAGTCAGATGAACTGTGGTGCGAAGGGAACATGCTCGGAAAACACGCCTGCGAACGACCATTGGCGGGGTGCGAATTGCGTTGAGAAGGCAACTTGTGTACGGGGCGTATGTCAGTGTCCTGATGGAGAGTTTCCCTGCGGCCGCTCATGCGTTAACCCGCTGACAAGTGTGAATCACTGCGGCGCAAGATTTGGCGGCACCTGCAGTGACGGCATCGAAACCAGCGCCAATTATCGGGGCATAAACTGCCGCAACGGCGCTTGCGTCGATGGCGAGTGCCAATGTCCGGGCGGATACATCCTGTGCGATGCCGGGTGTGTCGACGCGCAGACAAACAACGGGAATTGCAGACGAGGGGCGCGCACCGATCATTTAACGGATCATGCCGGTTATCGCAGAAGCCACATGGATCGCAAACGCCTTATCCGAAACCTGGCTTCAACCACGCTCAGCCTGGCAACAGATATCGGATACGAGGTTCTTCAGCCCACAGACGAACCATACGACAATCTGCGCCATGATCAGGATGCAAGGGATCAGGCCTGGCGAAACCTGGCATGGGCAGCACTCAGCCTGGCCGCAGACATCGGGCAAGAAGTCATAGACTCCACATACTCGCCAGCAGAAATACTCACTTTGCAGCAGGACAGCGTGCATCCTTGCGGCAATGCCGTGTGCATGGGCGGCCAGATCTGCGACGACGGCAAATGCAGGTGTCCAACAGGCATGGTCAATTGCAGCGGCGTATGCATCGATCCACTGACGAGTCAGACATTTTGCGGTGCAAAAGGCACCTGCACAGGAAGCATCGCTGCAAACGATGACTGGCAGGGAAATCACTGTGCTGAGGGAACAGCCTGTGTTTGGGGAACGTGCAGGCTACAGCTGTAGGGGCGAATAATGATTCGCCCCTGCTCAAGGCCATTCACCCCTGCATGCGTTCATTCGCCAGCCTCAAATTCCACACGTTTAAATTTCAATACCTTGCAGTTCTCCTTCACGGCGCGCTGAAGGCCATCATCGAACCCAGCCGGCGATTCCGCCTGAATTTCGATGGCGATCTTTACCTTTACGCCAGAGTGTGCGGTGAACTGCTGCACAACCTCGTCCACCAAATCTGTAAACTGTCGCTTGGCCTGAAATGGGTCAAGGTCGATGGTGGCGTAAAAGTGCTTCTTGAGGCTCAGTATGTTGTCACTGGCTGGCTTACCTGAATTCATGGCTGCCGGGGTTGGCTGGCCATTGAACGATGCCTCGGTTTTCGCAACAACAGTTCCTTATAGGCCACGGCAGCCTTTGGTTCGATCAGCAACAGAGAGGAATCTAAAATCGGCGACGTGCGCTTGCCATAACTAAAATCCACATAACGTGACTCGCTGTTCTCCTGCGCCTTGCCTTGTGCAAAACCAAAAAACTCCCGGCTTTCTGCACCTGCGGTCATCGTATTCTGGAACACCCTGTCGTCTTTCAGACGCGGCAGGTAGAGTTGCTGGCAACTCTGCTGCCACACGTTAAGGGCACTGACGTCTTTGATATCATCCTTCCAGAACCAGTCTTTTAGCATTTTGTCCAAATGGATCGGCGCCCATTCGTTAATAATCAATTCGTTGTCCCTAAGCACGCGCTCGATCTCCTGCGACCAACCCTTTGTCCTTGGGTTAAGCTCGAAGTGCTCCCACGTCATGTCGGAGAGTCCTTTACCGGGGCGAGCTTCCTGCATGGGCGTGAGCAACCATTTGTAGGTTTCACGGATTAAGCGCTGCACCGTATCTCCGGCCACACCAAGGCTGGCCTCTGCTTCTTTTGCCTTCAGATTGTCGAGCACGATGCGGTCGGCTTTGTAATCCTCGACGATGCTGCGCCAAGCCAAAAACGAGCGCACGTGATCATTCAGGCGGCTGACGCTGTCGCTGTCCGGTGCCAAAAAAATCAGTCGATTTTGCTTAAAGCGTGGTTGTTCGCCGCGTTTTTTTAGAATCTCGGTCGCACGTTCAATGGCAAAGCTCTTGCCGCCCTTGCTAAAGGCTGCATCCGGCAGCAGCACCACCAGCCGCAATGCCCAATCGTCGGGCACGTCACCGCTGCCAGTAAAGACGTGGACGCCGCCAAACACGCCGCTCGACAAATCGCGCTGCACGCGCTCACGGATCGAAGGAAATATATCTCCCTTGTCTTGAAAGCGGCGTTTGCGCTCCTCCATTTCACGCCGCAAGTTCGGACGTGTATCGAACCAGTAGCGATTATTGGCAGTATTGAGGTGATGTAACCGGTCGCCCAAACGCCGCAGTGCGTCTTTGAACAAACTGGGTTGCTGCCCAGGCAATGCTGCGCCCAAAATCACATGCTCCAATTCCAGACCACGCACCCCCTGATTGGCCGTGCTCGGTGCGCTGCCCAAAAAGATCGAGCGCGCTGTGCGGCGGCAGGCCTGCACGCTGCCAAGCCGTGTGTCTTTGTTCTCGATCTCCCATGTTTCCGAACGCTCACCATCCACATCGCGCTCGATCACGGGTGTCCAACCCTGTGGCAGGTAGTAGAGCACTTCGTTTAGCGTATCGGCATCCATCAACGGAAAACTGCCGGGCATGATGAGCGGCTCGTTGTTGCCCTCCTTCCACAAACGATGAATCACCTTTGCCATCAACTTCAGCACACCGCGTGTGCGTTGGAAGTTATCGAGCGTTGACCAGTCTTCGTACAGGCGGTCAAACACCTCGGGATGAATCGGATAGGCGCGAACCAGCCGTTCCCGATACTTGCTGACCTGCGTTTCCTGGGGGAAATCATCGCGATTTTCGATGTAGTAGTCAGCAAATGTTCTGCAAACCTTCTCCATCGCCGATGGATCGCTGATATCGCTAAAAAGCCGACGGCGCACGATCTCAAACGCCTCTTCGGTGCCCACCGGTTTCCACAACGCCTGAATTCGCCCAAAGTAGTGCGCCAAAGAAGCAAGCGCCTTTTCGCCGCGCTGGCTGCCTGCTTCCTTGACAGATTCCGGCAGTGATGCCAGCAATACTGCGGTTGGCACAGCCTTTATGGCTTCCGTCAGTGCCTGCACAAAGCTGAGGTTAGAATCAAATGTACCGCCCGTCAGTGCCTTGCCTTCTTCGAATTGCCGCACATAAGCCACCAACTCATCAATAAGGATGACGCAAGGTGCATAACGATCCAGCAAATCGCTCAGCACCGCCTTGCCTGGCGACGTGCCCGAAGCATCGGCTTCTGCCACCAGCTGGTAACCCTCAGCTCCACCCAGCTGCCAGGCCAAGTCACCCCACAGTGTGCGGATGCTCTGCCCATCCTTTACAACAGGCTGATTGGGTGAGGATTTGATGCCATCAAGAACCGCAATGCGTGCTTTGGGCAATTCTGGCATGTTCGCCGCATCGAAAATGGCAGACACACCAGGCAACTCACTGGCCGGTGCTTCGCCCTTGGCAAGATGATAAACAGCCAGCATGGTGTGCGTCTTGCCGCCGCCAAAAGCTGTCTGGAGCTGAATAACCGGATCGCCGCCCCGGCCAACAAGCCGCTTAACCACCGAATCGAGCAGCAATTGCATGCCTTCGGTAATAAAAGTGCGCTGAAAGAACAGCACTGGGTTTTGGTACTCTGCATTCGCCGTACCTGCATGCACCCTCGAAATGTCCGCCGCAAACTCCGCCTGCTGAAACTTGCCCTCGCGCACGTCGGCATGCGGTTCGGCAATCTCGCGCCATGGTTTTAGACTCATGTTTGTTCTCCATTATTGTGGGAGTGTTTTATTTATGGGGGGAAAGTAGCTGGAGCGCGGGCGTCCCGCCCGCATCTTGCGCGAAATAAAGCACTGGGAACGCGGGCATCTGCCCGCATATGAGCACGAAATAAAGCACTGGGAGCGCGGGCATCTGCCCGCATATGAGTACGAAATAAAGCACTGGGAGCGCGGGCATCTGCCCGCATATGAGTACGAAATAAAGCACTGGGAGCGCGGGCATCCTGCCCGCACAAAAAACTCAAAAACCTAATTTCTTTTGCGAAGCCACCAACACATCTACCTTACTGGCAGCCTGCTCAATCGCACTCCAGGCGGTGACAAGCTCGTTGTATGCGCGTGCATCCTCTGCCCACCCTTTGCGCTCGCAGAGCGTGTAGAGCCGGTAGGCAAGGGCGCGGACGGCCTCGGCAAGTGTGAGCATGTGGGAAAGTAATGCACCAGCGGCGGATTCGTCGTCTTGATTTAGGGTGCAAATGAGTTGGTGCAGCGCTTGCCATACAGATTTTGCGGGCAGGATGCCCGCGCTCCCACCTTCACCACTAAGCATCCTTTGCGGGCGAGACGCCCGCGCAATTTGCTCATGCGACACTTTTGCGGGCGAGACGCCCGCGCTCTCAAGAGGCGCGCCAGCGTATTCGATCCATTTAAGCAAGCGCAGGTTGCCTTTGCCCGATTCGACAACGCCGGTGGCTTGCAGACCACCGACGGTGGTGCCTTTGGCGCGGGCCAGTACGTCGGCGTCGCCATATTTGCCAATCGACCACCCTTGTTGCTCGAACCAATGCAGGCAAAATTGCGTATCATGGTCGAAGTCGTCTTCGGCCAAAAAGCGATTGATGAGTTGCAGGGCGGTTTTGACACGCATCGGCGAGCCATCGGCTTCGAGCACGGCGCTGTATTGGGAGAAGATCGCCATGCCAGGGCCAATGATGGCTTGCGATAGGTCTACTGGCGCAACCGGTGAATTGCGACTTAATGCGGGCGAGACGCCCGCGCTCCCAATGAGAGAGTGCTTGGGAGCGCGGCCATCCTGGGCGCTTAATAGGGAATCGGGAGCGCGGTCATCTTGGCCGCTTAATGCGGGCGAGGCGCTAGTCATTTCGGCTAAGGCTTCAGGCAACGTGGCGTTAAGCTCGCGAATAAATTCGCGACGGCTAATGGTGGGTGCATCGGCCACGCGTTTGCGGCAAACGAGGACGATGCTTGATGCAAGCGCATTGGTACCAGAACCGATCATGCGGTTACCCAGTTCCGTTCGCATCGGCCAAGTGCCGGTTAATACAAACCCTGCTTTAAGCACCGCTTCCAAAAACGTTTCCCAACCGGTGCTGGATGTGCCCGTTTCGTCCTTGGTTTCGGATTGTTTGAAAGCGTAGTAGATCGTGACCGGAAAGGCCGGATGCGCTTGCTGTGCAAGATTGCGCATCGCCTCAGTCATGCCGTCGAGAAAGAACTTCTCCGCTTGTTCCTTGCTGCCATGGCGATAGGGCGTGGCCACCAATTCTTCGGCCTTGGGCACGGCCAACGTGGCAAACAGGTTTGGATAAATGGGCCGCAGCGAACGGCGCAACCAGACATAAAAGAAGTCGGACAGATCAGCATAACCGATGTTGTCGTAGTATGGCGGATCGGTGGAGATCAGCTTGTTTGCGCTGATGGTTTGAGTTTGGGCGTCAGACTGCGTGACATATGCATATGTTCGAGTTGACAATTCGTCCAAAACGCGCATCATGTTTTTCAGCGACACAGAAAAATCGCCTGCCATACCACCAAAAGCATTGGCTTCGGAATAGTCCCAAACCATTGGCAAAGCTTGTCGCCCGAATGTGGCTATTNATTGATCCATCGTTGTCTTCCAGCGACACAACGACGATTGAGCATCGCTCATCTTGCTGACAGCCATCGCCAAATACACGCCTACTGCCTGGGCATAAGCGAGCGGGCCATTGCCGCCTTCGGCTAGGGGCAAGTTAGGATTTAGTGAATAGGATTTAGGATTTAGTAAGCAGGCGCCAGGGCCGGAATCATCATCCAGCGAGCCTCTCCTCTCCTCTCCTCTCCTCTCC
>WQTY01000004.1 GCA_009786045.1 Pseudomonadota bacterium
AGCTCAAGCTCAAGCTCAAGCTCAAGCTCAAGCTCAAGCTCAAGCTCAAGCTCAAGCTCAAGCTCTTTATGTTTTTACTATCAATTGGAGTCAAGTCATGCCTGTCGATTCAGAAACACCCCGAGAAGTCTTGCTGTGTTGTGCCGAAAATGAGCTGGAAAACCTTCACACTGGAGAGACCTTCATTGTGGCAGATCTTTTCTGCGGCTATGAGTGGAGGCGAATCAGCATTGAGAACCGAAAGCAATTGGGAAAAGCATTCTATGCGATGGTTCAAAATAAAACCGGCATCCAGGCGTTGGGAAAAACACCGCAAAATCAGCAAAGATATGTCGTACGTTCTTCAGAGTAGCAATTACCCTGACATAAATAACGTGATTTTCGTGAAGCAATGCTCCCCGAAGCGGGGCGTTGCGGGGCCGGCGACTGAGGCCCCGCACAGGGGGTAGACGCGTATCGGCCGCGCCCCCTTTTTAAAGGGGGTGGCGCCGCAGGCGACGGGGGGTGCGGCCGATAGCGGCGCAGGGGGCTTCCCCCCCTCACGACACCGCATTTTAGTTTCCATCCTTGAGTGGAGGCATTAGACTGGTTTCCTGTTTTCTTGCCCATCGTGATTTATGGCGAGGTTTCTTAAATGCTGACGCGGCAATCGATAGTGGAAGTTTTTGGCGTACTGGTGTTGTCTTTGGCCGTACTCCTGTGGGGCCTGACGTCGTCGTCCATGGGAATCTGGGAACCATGGGAAGCTTCCATCGTATTGATGGCACGCCAAATCGCGCACTCCAGCATTCTTGAAACGCCTTTCTGGCTGCCTCAGCTTGACGGCGAAATCGCTTTCAGACCTTATCTCCAGGTCTGGGTCATGGCGGCGTGTTTTCACATTTCACCTGATCCCGGCGCATTCCTGCTGCGGCTGCCATCGGCTCTGGCCGGAACCTGGCTCATCGTCCTGACTTTTATCACCGTGCGGCAGATGTCGACGAGACGCGGCGCGTGGACGACCATTGTGGTTCTTCTTACCATGCCAATGTTCGTCTTTGGCTCGAAGCTGATTCAGGGCGGCATCTGGACAATTCTTGCCGTTTCCTTACCCATCCTGCACTACCTGCTCGCCGCCTACGCAAAGACCATGCACATGCGCCGAAGCATGCAGGCATTGGCCGGCATCTCCGTCCTCATCACTTTCCTTACAGGCGGTTTTTTTGCACTCATCATGGTGGCATGTGTGATGCTCCTGGCTTCCCTTTGCCTGTCCAGGCATCCGCAGCGGCGGGATTTTGCAGCCCCGCTTCGAACAAAATACTTTCTGCTCCCGCTCTATGCAGCAGGCCTCCTGATTGCGCTCTGTTTCGGACAGACAGTGACAGCCATGCGCCACGTTCTTGAGGAACGCATCCCCATGCCGCTTTCAGCCCTGAATGATGCTATCGAGATGAATGAGGTCGCTGCCATCGAACGGCGCGGCACAGCCATTCTCGGACAACTTAAGGCCGAAGACGGCAAGCAGCCCATACCCTTTATCCTCGCCGAGACAGGGTTTGGGCTCAACACCAACGCCGGCGAAATCTTCGAACACAGCGAAAGCGGACGCCGAACCTTCGAGGCGCTGCTGCTGCGTCAGTTTGGCAAAAATGCGCCACCAAAAGCCAGGCAGGAAGTACCGCCGCTGCATGGTGCTGTTGCTGTCACATTTCGTTACTTTATGCAGCACGCAAGCCAAAAACCCGTGCAGGAAAAGCTCAGCCTTGCCAGAGTGTCCGAAGCTGCGCTAAGCAGGAATCCAAACCTGGCAAATGTTTATCGCTCCATCCCAGACGAACGGCCACAACTCATCACCAACATCGCACCTGTCACGAGCATTTTTGAGTTTTCCGAACTCCAGGCAGGTCAGGTTGTCCAGCGTCTCACGCCGGCACCTGAAAACACCGCATCCCAGCCATTCGTCGAAATCCGCCGCGGTTCCCTGCGCGGTTTCGTCGATAACGATGCCCTCGAAGACATTTCGCAAACCCCAAAATGGCGCTGGACAACATGGCTGCGTGTTCTGGCCTTTGGCCTTTTCCCCTGGATAGCCTTCTTCCCGCTCCTCATCCTGGCCACTCTCATTCCTCAGAGAAAACTCACCCTTTCTCAATACCCCTTCCGCGGCGAATTCCTCACCCCACCAAACCTTGATGACCAGCCCAACCTCCGGTCGCCGGCACAGATCATCCTGGCAGTCTGGAGCTTCATCAGCATCATCACCCTGTGGGTTGGAACGAACATTGCCAACGAATACGCCTTCATGGGGCTCCTTCCCATGGCAATCCTTTTTGGTCTCGTGGCATCCTCACCGCAAGTCTGGCTCTGCATCAGACAGCGTTTCCTGCTCAGACACGGCATCTGGCTGGCTTCTGTCGCCGTCATCGCATTCATCGCGCATGTCCTGTATGAAGCTCCATTCTCTCTGATCCAGTACCTCCTCGTCGATCCGCCCATGCACTGGCCGCCGGAATATACGCTGTTTGCCCAAACCTTCTGGAGCTTTGTTCCCATCTTTGCTGTGCTGTCATACCTGGTGTTTTCGCCCATTGGCGCAGCACTCAGGCATCAGATCTACTGCTGGTTCGACGGCCTCTATGAAAAAAACAAAGACGAGGACAATGTCCGGGCAAGCTCGACCTACTGCAAAGCCGGGCGCCCCATTGATGTCGCCCTTCCAAGTACAACGCCAGCCATTTCGCTGCTGCTCACTGCACTCATCTCCTCAGGATTCCTGTATCTCGTCTATCTGCCGGCCATTTCCGGCGAACTCACAGAAGATGCCCTGATCTCTCGCTATTTTGCCCATGCCAACAATGGTGAGAAGCTTTTCATCCTCAAAGAAGAAACCGAATTGCCCTGCATCACTTACCGAGACTGCGACCCAGGCTACATCTGCAAGGCCAATCACTGCACAATCTCCACCTTCTCCAGCTATTCTCTCGACTTTGCCCAGTCAATGTCAAGACAACTGATGCTCGAATATCTCAAGCCCATCTATGGCCACGAAGATGCCTTCTTCATCATCCCAAAAGGCTCACTCTTTGCCATCAATCAGGCCTACCGTTCGGCTTTTTACGACAATGAACGGCGAAATGTCGTTGTCCTCAATGCCCCCTCCTCCCGGCTCTTCCTTATCTCGAACAACGAGTCATTGATGAGCGTCAACCCCTTAAACGACGTTTTCATCGACACACTGCCCGCCAACGCCACCCGGTTCGAAGCAGCACTGCACGAGTCATTGCATATTGAGGGTTTTCGAATTGAATCCTTCACCTGGCAGCCCAAGGCACAAATCAGACTGACCCTCTTTTATCGCATCCAAAAGCCGATCTTTACAGACCCTCAGCTTCGCTTCATTGTCAATTCTCCCAACCGAAAAATGACCACATCCCACGCCCTGCTTGGGGGACGCTATCCTGCCCGGGGTTTTCTCGAAGGCGATCTGGTGGCCGATCCAGTCACCATCAACCTGGATATCAAACCAACACACGGAATCTTCGATGTCCAGGTCATGGTCGTCGATGGCCTGCACCAAAATATCCCCCCCGTTCTGTTGACGTCCATCAGCTTCTGACCGGGAAGGCATCATTGAAGGGGGCAACGCCCCCTGCGCCGCTATTGGGCATACGCCCAATACGCGTCTACCCCCTGTGCGGGGACACCCCGCAACGCCCCGCGGGGAACAGGTTCCCTCGGGGGAGCTGGCTCCCCCGAACCCCCTGCAATGCCCGGGGCATTGCTTTGGGGGCAAGAGCGTCTCAGTTTAAGTCGCGACATGTCCTCTGCCTCAGAGCCGCAAGCACATGTAATGTATTTCCTTCGCTTGCAATGCGGAATATGTGGCCACAAGCGATACGTGTACCCCTCCGTCGGCTTCGCCGCCACCTCCCATGAAAGGGGAGGCACGCAGAGTTTGGGGGAACAAGTTCCCCCACGTAAAAAGGCGCGCCCTACTTTTTTGTCGATGGTGAAGCCTGAGTGGCAGGNACAGACTTTGCCAAGTCCGTCACAAGCGCAATGAGCTGATCGAAAACGGCCTGCGAGTACGAAAATGCAATGTTGACTGTTGCTTTTTTCGCACCAATTTTGATGGGACGGATGAACACATCCACCCCAAGCTCCTTCACGCCGAGGCTGTTCAGGGCATCTGCCATGAGCTTTGACACGATGCCGGACAATGCCGAGGCCGAGGCCTCACCCGCCATGGAAAGCGCGCCAGCCATCGCCAGGCCAGTCGAAAAGTCGAGCGAAAAGTGACCCGCCCGAAGATCCGAAAAATTGAGCTTTCCGAGCCCCTCGGATGACATATCAACGATCGGATCGGCACGGCCAATGCGCGTCCGCTCACTATCTGTCAATGCAAAGGCAAACCATACATCCTTCGTCTTGTCAGCAAGCTCAGCCTGATGTGCAAGCGGCCCATTCTTTCTAACCCTGAGATTGCTCTGCCTGACATCAAGCATGGCCCTCACCTGGCGCTCACTGCCCAGAATCAGAAGCGTATCGAAAAAAGTAAAACATTCATTCTGACGTTTCGTACAGTAATAGGTGACACCCCGATACGTCCGTACATTCAACTCATCCCGATACTTATCGACAACAGGCACGAATCTTTGCAGCGACTCTTTCGACTCCCAGAATATGATGTGTTCCGATTTTTCAACATCATTGGGAATGCCTACCACCACTCGTGTCAGCATCCCATAGTTCAGCCCGGCGTCGTTAAGGTGCGAGAGAGCCTGTTTTGCATTGTCATCGGTCACAAAAAAATGCATCAAATCCGTAAAGATCTTGCGCTGAGGCAATTTCTGCATGTCGATGACGCCAATTCCCACATAGCCTTCGCCAAGCCACTGCACCACATCCACGTCCGCAGCACGAACGGAGCCAGCCGCCAGGAATAAAGTCAACCATACGCCAAAGAAGAAGCCTTTTCTCATCTGAATCACCTCATCCCACCCAACCAGGTTCACATCACCCGGCCTGCACGCGACTTTACGCATACCTTCGCATTCTATTCAATGGGCCTGCGTCGTTAAATTCCAAGGGGGGGGAGTTCCGATTTTTTTTCCGCCGCAAAAGTTCAGGACTTGATGGGAGAATTCATCACCGGGAGGGGAGCAGCCGGTGGCTGGACAGGCGCGGGTGGTGCTGAATTGAGGCGGCGAAAGAACATCTGCTCAAACAAATCCATTTGTTCACGGTGCTGCCGCATCATCTCCTCAATGGCCGAATCATCCATCGTGCCAAACGAGAAGAAAAACTGTCCTGACTGAGCAATGGCCCGGCGAGCGGCTTCCCTTGGCGCCGCAGGCAAGCCATCAATGTCTGCCACTCTCGACATGTACTTTTGATCGCCGACCGTCACCTCAACCTCGCTCTGCCCATCGCCGGGATCCCCGACGATAACCACGGTTGTTCCCTTGATGCCCTCGGGTGTCTGAATTTGGGAGCGAAACACCATACGCTGCGAACTCATGCCCGGGCTCAGCGGTGCCACCGACGACGGCGGATGCGACAAACGCCCGGAAGATATACCCATACGTCCAGGCCCTCGCACGGGAGCGGCATATTTCCACACCACTTCGTCCGGCAAATTGTCGAGCTTTAAAGATATCTGACGATGATCGCCCTTCTGAATCACATCCAATGTGATCGTCGCACCATGCGGCAGAGATGACACATAGGTCATCAGATCAGACGGCCGCGACACCAAATGGCCATCTACCGCCAACAGGATATCGCCCTGCAACAAACCCAGAGCATCCAGCTCACTTCCAGCGACAATGTTCCCAATCATCACGCCCTCTCCTTCCGAGAGCTTAAGATGTTGAAGCAAAATGGGCGAACCCTCAAGCGGCGCTACACTTAACCCAAGGCGCGGCGTGGCATCCTGGCCGTACACGAAGCCATGTGAGAAGGCCACCGACAAGAACACAACCCAGGCAATCATGCCGTGGATGGAACGATTCGTGAGCATCACAACCCCCTCCAGCAAACCAATGTTCTCAATAAAACCGCAAATTCATGCGGCCAAACACCTCAGCCGAGCGCCAACCCTGCAGCCCTGAGTGTGGTTTCCAGCCAATACAATGCCCGGTAAGCACCTGCTTATTCCCACAGATATATCCGTAGATGCACCTTTAGCTGACTCTCCATGCAATGTATTGCGCCATCGCAAGCTCGCTTGCATGCCTCCTTTACATGAGATATAAGCATCCCACAGGCAGCACAAAATTAACCGAGGGCTGCTTCGTTCCTTTCTACTTCAACACAAAGGAGTCGGCTCATGACTAAGATAGACGCAAAAGCAGAAGGCAAGCCAGATCCCAAGTCTGACAAGCGTAAACAAAGCGTTTATTTCCCCGTCGACATGCTTGACGAAATTCAAAAGGAAGCCCTGCGCCAGGATCGAACTGTCTCCTGGATAGTTCAGCGCGCGTGGAAGATCGCCCGCGAAGAAATCCTCCTTTATCCTTCGATTAACGATACAAGTGCCGACGAAGATTAGCGGCTCACATGTCTTTATCGCCGGCGCAGGTGGGGTAGGCGTCAGTGGCGTTGCCCTCATTTTGCAGGATTTGGGTGTGCCGGTTTGCGGAAGTGACCTGCGCGAAAGCGAATTGACGAGGCTTTTGTCGGCACGCGGTGTGGAGGTGCACGATACGTCGCAGCCACAGTTGGCTGCCACCGCCCGTTTCGTTGTTGTGCCAGCGGGTTTTCCATGCCGCCACCCGGAGATCGAAGCGGCACAGCATGCCGGAATTCCCGTTCATGGGCGATCGGCAGCACTGGCCAAAGTTTGCCGGCAGCATCAGACAACAGCCTGTTTGTCTTTTGGCACGCTGTCCCGCGCACGCCTTGCACGCTTATGGGCAAAGGCATTCGACCATGCCGGCTGGTGTACAGGCATCATCACAGACGATGCCCT
This sequence comes from Pseudomonadota bacterium, assembly GCA_009786045.1. Lineage (GTDB taxonomy): Bacteria > Myxococcota_A > Bradymonadia > UBA4248 > UBA4248 > WQTY01. Next base: position 6,956 of record WQTY01000004.1, read on the forward strand.
GCCGCATGCTCGCTGGGGAAAACCGCTCTGCCTCGATCTCGACGAACGCGAAGTATGGCAGCACCGCGACATCCTCCCTGCCTTTGCACCGCCCATCGTAGCCATCAGCGACTGGGAAGAAGACAGCCTGGGGTACTACGGCCAGGACCTTGATCTCAAACGGTTTCTCAGCTGGTGCCGTACGTTAGCGCCACTGACCGTCTCCCCGCTGCCTTCCTCCGGCCCTGACCAAATCGACATCGAAGTCTGGGAAGCAGGCCGCCAAACGACATATGACAGCTATGGCATACAACGCATCGGTTTCGCCTCGACATTATCCGGCATCACCCACAAAACAGACAGCCTCACACCCATCACAGGCACACATGCGGATCTGACTGCCTGCGCTGTCGCCATGACACTTTATCGCATTCATGGCATCCGTACCCCGCTTTCCCCGCTTTCATGCGTGGGCTGGTTTAAACCTGTCACTGAGAACCATGTCCACGACATCCGCATGCATCCGGTCAGCGTGCGCGCCGCCCTGCGCGCCCTGCGGGCAGCCACGCCCGGGCGTGCGGCAGGTGTCGTCATGCGGCCCTTCGCCGCCACGCTGCATGCCTACAGCCTCGAACACTGGCATGAAGCCTTAAAGGAAGCCGATCACGTCATTCTGATCGACCCTCCCTACGAAGGCTGCCCGCCGGAGGATTGCCTTGAATTCGCCCAAGGATTATGCCATCGTGGTCTCTCCGTGCGCACCCTCACACACGCCCGGGCCAGGGCGTTTTGCCAGCCTCAGGATGCCTGGCTATGGGTCGGCGCGCCAGATATCGTTGCAATGCCATGAAAATCATCCAAAAACTCCTCAAATGCTGCCAACAGGCAACGCCATGCCTGTCGTTCGAGTACTATCCCCCCAAGGATCGTGCCAATTGGCCTGCGTTTTATGACAAAGTTCAGCGCATGTCTGCCCTTGCCCCCGACTTTATCGATGTCACGTGGGGAACCGGCAACCCCACGAGCCTGGACAGCCTCGAAATATCCCAGGCCATCCAGGCAGTCACCGGCATCGACACCATGATGCACCTGACCTGCACACACCGCTCTCAATCCGAACTGATGGAAATCCTGTCACACGTCAAGGAGCAGGCGGGCATTCAAAACATCATGGCGCTTCGGGGCAATCGCCCACAAGAGGGCGACTGGCAGCCCACACCCAATGGCTTTGACAGTGCAGCGGCACTGGTCGCAGGCATCCGCTCACACTTCGGCGACTATTTTTCGATTGCCGTGGCAGGCTATCCCGAGGGACACCGCGAAGACGGCCGCGTCTGCGATCCCGGCTACATCAGAACTCAGGGCTACTACGCCGAACTGGACTACCTCAAAAGAAAAATCGACGCAGGCGCCGACTTTGTCATTACCCAGCTCTGTTTTGACCTCGATCAGCTGAGCCGCTACCGCGACGACTGCCACCAGCATGGCATCACCTGCCCCATCATACCCGGCATCCTGCCCCTCCACAGCCGGCAGGTATGGGATCGGATTGCCACCTTTTCGGCATCCATCCCCGAAGCACTGGCACACGAATACAGCCGCGTCGCAAATGCAGACAGCGACTCCTTCGAGCGCTTTGCCGTCGATTTGCTCTCCTCACAACTGTCACGCCTGCACAAAGAGGGTTTCTGGGCCGTACATCTCTACACCCTCAACCACGAAAAGATCATTTCACAGTACCTTAGTCAGGAACGCACTGCAAAATTGCATTCATAGCACATGCGATTCGGATCATGTTGAAGCGCGGCCTATCGACTCTGTCGATACGGCCACGCGCAGCGCTATTGCCGTGTTGCGGCAATACGCGCTGCTTTTATGTGGGAGGTGCAGAGGGATTCCCACCCTCCAGGCACAAAAGTTGCCGGTGTCCGGTGTCCAGTTGCCAGATTAACCCCAGCCTGGTCACTGGTCACTGGTCACTGGTCACTGGTCACTGGTCACTGGTCACTGGTCACTTTTATCCATTTGTGCTATGGCGTTTCAGTGTGTGAAGGGTTGTTTTTTTGGTCGTACGTCGGCTGCCCTGTTATGAAGGTGTCCCATGAATCGCCTCGTTTTCCTGCTGTGCCTGGTAAGCTGCCTGCTTTGTGCCTGCAACTTTGACGTCGGATCTCGATTTCAGGAGCAGGAGGCAGACTACGTGTTCACCTCAAACTCAACGACCCTGACTGCCTATGGTGCCACACGAATTGCCGGCAAGACAGATCAGGCCTATCGCTGCCCTGCCGTATCCGGGCTGAACCGCGATTCGGATGTATCGGTTTTTTTTGCAACAGCCCACTCGCTGCTGCCGCATTTCACCATTGAAAGCATTCAGGGGATACGCAGTGACACGGCGCCGACGGTGGGGGTATCGCTCTCAAATCTGCCCATGGGAATGCTCGATATCTATCGGCGCTGCAATGCCTCGTCTCAGGAGCGGTTCGTGACGAGCTGCCCGTCGAACCACACGATTGTCGAGGCTTGCCCCGAAGGCACGATGACGCAGAACGAGTGCGTTTTGGTGCATGAAGGCACCCATCGCCTTGTTATCAGCGCTATGCATGAGGCAAGTACGTCCTGCTATTCGGGCGAAAGCAATCGTACGTCTTACTCTGTGTCTGCGCCAGACGTTGTTTATGCCTGCGACACCTTTTCTCCAGTGGATTTGGCGGCTGCCTATCGTGGTGCTCAGCCCTCCGGCAACTGCTGCGATGTCACAGATCAGAGCCTGCTCGATTTTTGTCTCAGGCCATGCGGCTGCCGAAAGCTCGTGGTGCAGATCGTGCCAAAATCCGATGTTTTATCGAACAATGCACCGGATTCGCCAGCGCCTTCATTTTCGCCAACGCTGCGTCTGGCGGTTTTTTCGAACGTCTCCGGCAACAGGAATCGTTTTCGTCAGCTTTTGAAGAGTCTCAAAAGCTATGACGTTCAGATGGTCATCAGCCTTGGCAACCTTACAGCCAACGGGAGTGCAGGTGGATTTGAGGCATTCCGTACGATAGTCGATGAGGCTCTGACCACGCTTGATGGCACAGATTGTTCGACGCGCGACGGGCAGATATGCTGCGCCTCGCAGATATCGCGAGACTATCCTCAGGCCTGCAATGCCATCGTGCATCAGATGCCATTTTTTGCGGGTTTGGGGGAGGCAGAGATCAACACCAAGGGACTGACAGTCTTTCGAAGCCTCTTTGGCAGCAGCGTAAAGTCGACGACAATTGGGAAAGTGCAGATGGTTTTGCTGGATTCGGCCGATGCGACGCTGGGCAACTCGCAGCTGGCCTGGCTTGAGCGTCAGATCAAAAATGTTCCTGTGCAGACGTGCAACATACCCGCACCACGTGAGATGCTGCCTGATGAGTGCCCCCTATGGCCCTCTGGGCAACAGCAATGGCCGACACTCAGCGAATGTGAGGCACGCTCCGGGCAGACGGATCCACAGGCATCAAAAGAGCTGAGGTGCAGCGATTGCATATGCGCCGAGGCTTACTGTGTAACACCGGATGCTGAACGTTCCAATCCACGCCTGGGGCCGAGGAACTGTGTTTGTGTGCCTGCGACGTCGAAGATTTGCATGTATAATCAGTCATGTCCTGTCGAAGACGGCCAATCTCAGACTTGCATCTGCACGCGGGATCAGGACTGTGGTACAGGCGGCACATGCCTGGAAGGCGTCTGTCAGCCACCCATGCGCCTGATTTTCAGCTACACGCCTTTTTTCGATATCTTCGGGTCGCGCAACAGTGCTTTTTCATCCCGCCGCGAAGCGGCAACAGTTTTGTCCAGGCTCACCAATGCGAACACGGCTGCGGTTTTTTCTGGCCGGTCGCTTGAGTTTGCACACTACGAGATGGGAGGCATTCCGCTTTTCATCACAGGCGGCGGCGGGGCAGACATGGCTGCGTTCTCATCTTATGGCAATCACTGGCTGCTCATCGAGATTCCCGATGCATACACAAAGCCTGATCCTTCAAAGATGACAGTCGAAGTCATTCCATTTTAAGCACCGCTGCCCGGTGCGGCAAAACCACGACGTATGACGCAAAAAGGTGCGGGCCCTGGAAAAGGGCCCGCACGAAGGTTCACCCATGTGCGTTTATGGCTGTGGTCTAAAGCCCAAGACCCAGGTTGACCGAGAACAACACACCATGGATGGGCTTTTTGCTGTCTGCTGTGAATCCGTAGTGGATGCTGTTTTTCAGAGGAGGGTCAATGGTGTAGCGAAGGTCAACGCCAAGCTCCAGAACGCCCAGAAGGATGCCAACACCACCGCCAAACTGACCGCCGACCTGAATTTGTTCATTGCGGATACCAGATGACTTTGAGGTGGTCGTGAACGTCACTGCCACTGCACCAACGCCATAGACATCCAGCATGCCATAGTCAAATACGTGTCCGCGAAGGCCGAGAACGAGGGGAACATGCCATGTCTCCTTATCGTTGACATCGATCGCCGCATAGACGTCGTTGATGAACTCGACCGAAACCCAGCGTGAGGGCCGAACCTTGAGGTAATACCCCAGTCCGAGGATCTTTTCATTGGCGATGCAGTCGCCATTGGTGAAGTAAGTGGGGCTGTGTTTGCCAGTGACGAACCTCAGGCCAAATCCAAAAGTCGATCCGATTCTTTCAACCCTCGAAGAGGTTGCTGCCGGCGCTGCAACCACCACGGGCGTTGTGTCTACAACCACCGTGGTCGGACGGTGTACCACGACAACTGGCGGGGCGACGCGCGGACGAACATTGACAACACGCCGCTCAACGACATGTCCATGCCCCCTCCTCGGAGGATGATGACGCGGGGCCATGGCCTGTCCCAAAAATGACACATCTTCTACAAGGCTGGCATCCAATGTCCAGAGATCAAGAATGCCCGCGTCGATCTCGTCCAGGAGGGACGGGCCGGCAAAGGCAACCATCGGAAACACGCTCGCCATTACAACCATCGCCAATTTTACCAAATGCTTTTTCATGACCTGTCTCCTTATATTTCCTCAGTCCTCGACTGTTTACGCCAAAAAGACTCAAAATCAAATGCCAAAGAGCGAAACCCGCTTTGACAAAAACACTATGCACAAACCATGCCACCCATTCATACGTCCAAATGCCCGGCCATTCAGGGCTGTCGAGTTCTATTTTTGTGGGGGAACCAGTTCCCCCACACCCCCTGCAATGCTACGCATTGCTTGTGGGTAGAGGACGAAATGATTCGTTTTTGGCTAAAATTCTCGTCTTTTGAAACGATTTCTCGCTTGAGAGGACGAAATGATTCGTTTTTGGCTAAAATTCTCGTCTTTTGAAACGATTTCTCGCTTGAGATGATGGGTGATTTTTAGAACTCGACGGCCGTACCCGGAGCATTCCCGGTGGGCACGCTTGACAATCACCAGAGAATAAGCTTTTGAGGATGGTGTGTCCAGAGCGGGCGTTGCGGGGCGGCGTATGAGCCCCGCACAGGGGGTAGCCGCGTATTGCCGCATGCGGCAATAGCGGCGCAGGGGGCGCGGCCCCCTCAAAAATGACCATATGCAGACCCAACATATGTAAGGGCGACCGTCCCGGTCGCCCGCCCTTAAAATCCCCCAGAGACGGCAGCCAGTACACAGGAAAAAACGATGATAGACACACATGCACATCTTAACGACGCATGTTTCGACCACGATCTTGGGGACGTTGTTGATCGCGCCAGGGCAGCTGGCGTAACACAGTGCATTGTCGTCGGCGAAGGCCCCAAAGATGCCGCTAAAATTCTAAGTATTGCCGAAGCCCATGCAGGCTGGGCCTACCCTGCGCTTGGACTTTTTCCCGCACCTTTTGATGACGACGATGTCTTGGCTTTCGAGGCGCTGGCACAGCATCCTCAGTGGATTGCTTTTGGCGAAGTTGGCCTTGACACCTGGATTGTGAAGGAGCCTTCCGCGCGAGCCCGCCATGAAGAGGTCTTCCGGCACATCGTGCGGCTGGCGGCCCGGCGCAACCTTCCCCTTAACATCCACTCACGCAACTGTGGCAAACGCGTCATTGAAATTCTCACAGAGGAAACCGCCGCCAAAGTTCACCTGCATGCCTTCGACGCCAAACCTTCAACCATCGCGCTGGGCATCGAAGCCGGCTTTTACTTCTCCATCCCAACGAGCATCGTTCACTCTCCCCAAAAGCAAAAACTCGCCAAGCTCGTGCCCCTCACACAGATGCTCCTTGAGTCGGACGCCCCTGTCCTTGGCCCCGATCGCATGTCACGAAACGAACCCAAAAACCTGCCGCTGACACTGGCAGCCATTGCGCGCATCCGCGACATCCCAGACGCTGCTCTCGAAGAAATCCTCGACACCAACACGCGGCAGCTCTACGCCCTACCCCGCCTCCAGCACACGCCGAACGGAGATCCATAATGGCTCCGGCGTGAGACTGGTGAGTCGCTTATGAACGGTGACATCCACCAGGGCCACGGCCCCAAGGGCCAGGATGGCTTCGCACATCGTCTGAGCCAGCCGCTCCACAAGGCAGCACCGGGTGTTGGTGCCGAGCGCCAGAACCACTTCAACGAGGCGCTCATAGTTGAGCGTGTGGTCGATGACATCATCGTCATGCCCAGTGCACACTGCGCCGAGAACAACACGCACATCCACCCGGAAATGTGTCCCAGTGTCGTGCTCTTCCGGGTATACCCCATGAAAGCCATAAAACGCCAGGTCGCGCAGGATGATTTCTGTTGTACCCATGATTGTCGCGTTGAACCTGCTGATAACGGGGCAGACTGAAAGATCGCCATGACAAAAGCATACATGGCAAATACATGGTATCACTATTTATAGCGCTTTCAGCTTAAGTCACGATATATTAAGCAGACAGCGTTCCTTCTGCTCGCTAAGCGCTTCGGTATGTTGCCACAAACAATGGCATTTTGCCTTTCAGCCACAAGCGATACGAAGTATCGCAGGGGGGTGTGGGGGAACGCCTTCCCCCACGAAAAGAAAACCGAAAATGCTCTAGGATGCGCCGAAAGGCGCAAGGAAAAGGCCTTCATCAGGGATGCGTCGGAAGAATCTGCAAAAAGCCAAGCAGAAAGTTGTTCAGCAGCTGCCATCCTGGCTGCTGCGGTATTCGAACACGCTTATTGTAGCCCTGCTGTGGCCGGTTCTGTTCCTTGCCAACCTATACCTGATTCTGTTCTTCTTCCTCAACAGCTCTGCCGCCCCCACCGTCCTGCACGCCCAGCTGGGGAACTTCCTGAGGGGAGATTACTTTGTGGATCGGATGATGACCGATCCCTATCTCAGAACGCTGACGCTGATAAACGTCCGGCTCAGTGAAGCGGGCAGGCAGGAGGCAATCATCTTTGCCCCGCGCGTCGAAGCCAAAATCCCATTGCTTGAACTCGTCGATCTCATCACGGCATCCACGCTTCGCATTGGCAAAATCACAGCCTATAACCCGACTGTGATACTCGATTTCACGCAGGGTGAGCTCAATCTCCTCAAAGTTGTCCTGCCTTATCCGGTGCCTCCCAAGCCGCCGCCGGAAACACCCAGCGATTTTGCCGTCTTTCTATCCAATCTCAATGTTCAGAATGGCGTTGTCCATCTCCTGTTCGAAGGATTTGATATCGAGCTAAACGGCGTCGATGTTCACGATTTTTCGATTCGGGCAGGAAGCATCCTCCAGATGTCGACACCAAGGAGAGCCACCCGAGACAATCCACCCATCAAAATCGTTGCCGGCCGGGTCACCTTTAATCCTGCCACTTTCGGTTTCCCGCTCTCCGACATCGGAGACGCCAGCGAAGGGCTTGTTTTAAGCGGCGGCAGCGGCACAGCCGGCAAAATGGCCTATGCCTACGGACAGATGTCGCGCCACCTTGAGGCCATCCTGCGGCAAGATCAGGCCATGGCCCCAAAGCTTGGCCTCGCCCCGCTCACGCGCGGCAACTTCATCGTGCCGCTCTACGATGCCAGGATCGAGGGCTTTTTCTGGATGGATCAGCGCTTCGACATCCCCCACATGACGGCCAGCATTGGCGACGCAGGCAGGCTGCTCCTTCAAAATGCCTATATGAATGTTGGCCCGACACAGGCCGATATCGATGCCGCCTCAAGCCTGCACCACCACAAACCTTCCGGCCTGCTCCCCCAGGAAAGCATCCTCTGGGGTGCAGACCTTGATCTCAAGCTTGGCGCTACCGACACTATCCTTGCCTACTTCTTTGGCCCCATCCTTCACGGCAGGGGCCAATTCGACCTCCAGGCACAAATGGCAGGCGATCTTGCCAGGGTTTCAGGAAACCTCGGTCTCCTGGCCCATGATTTCGAAACTTTTGGCATGGGCATTTCGCGTACCTCCCTAAATGCCAGCATGGACGGACAAAAGCTCACCATCGACGCTTTCGAGGCCAGCACCGACCTGGGGAGCCTCCTTCTGGCCGGGCAATACTTCATCATGGACGGCAATTTCGACCTCAACCTCTGGGCTGGCACGGTTCCTGACAGTGGTTTTGACGACATGCATGAGGATTTCAGAGCCGAACTCAGGCGCGGCATGGCACCACTGGAATTTCTCCCGGATGGTGCCATCAAGCGCTTCAGCGGCACATTTTCATCGCACCTCAGGGCCACCTCAAAGGACGGCGAAATTGCCGTATCCCTTGGCAAGCCTCTCACATGGATGTTCGATGAAGCCGTTGCCGGCATCCGGCAAATCACAATCCGGCCCGACGCCATACGCGACAACAGAATTCTGACGCTTCGCAACAACATCCTGCGCTCTCCGGGCGGGCTGAATATCGCGCTCGGAAGGGACAGAGTCAGCCTTAGACCCGGCATGCGATTGAACCTCGACGACCTCTGGGATGTGGCAGCACAACTCAACCTGAATATCGAATCACCCGCAGCCTATGCCGCTCTGTTCGGCTTCACTGGCCTGCGCTCAGCCCCGCTTAATGCCTCACTGGCCTTCTCCACCCAGGGCAGGCACCTCTCGGGCCATCTCATATTCCGCACCCATGACGTCCAATACTCGGATATTGCCATCCGCGACATTAACATCAATATGGTTCTGGATAACGGCAGACTGAGAACGCAACACTTTGGGATCAACACCGATTTTGGACGGCTCCTGGCAAACATCACCGGAAATATCCACCGCGACAACCTGACCCGCCCCACCAGGATCCCGCTCGAAGCAAGAATCACCCTCCATGAGGTGGATTTATCCAAAATCAAACACCACACCCTTGAATCACTCGGTCTGAAAGGCATGTCCGAGGGCGAAATCAACTACACTGGCACCATCGAAAACCCCAGAGTCCAGCTCACCTACGACATCCACGATTTCCAAATCACAGACATTCCTTTTTCCAGAATTCGCATTCGAGCAGGTTACGAACGCGGCAAAGTCAGCCTGCCCCTGTTTGCGGTCTGGCTGGATCCAGTACCAGAGGGACAAAGGCGTGCACCCGATTTTTCGATCAATACCCTGACTTACGACATTCAAAGAAAACATATCCTGTTTAATACCGTCCTGCGGCCCCTCTCCCCAAACCGCTTTGATATCTTTCGCGATCTCGGCTTCGATTTCGACGCCAAAATTGCCTTCGATCTTTCGGCCAATATCGACCTTGGGGCATTGCTCGGAAGCAGAAAAAAACTCCAAACCACCTGGATCGAAGGGGAATTCAACCTGCGAGATGTCCATTATGCCGGGCTCTCACTTGGTGACTCGCAGATTCTCTTCTCCCGCTCACAGCAGTATACGCTCCTGAAAGGCTTCCTCTTTGATGCCCTGACCGTTTCAGGCTATGGTTATGTTACACCCGAGCTTTCTGCCTCTGTGTCAATCGACTTCCCTGACCTCGACATCCTTCAGCGCCTCAATGACATTGGCCTGGATATCGGCGTTCACCGCCAGCGCTTCGGGCTGAACTCGGCCCGCACGAGCGGCTCCATCGGTTTCTGCGTACGGGGACTGGGCGACGTCACTTTGTCCCTCATCCTGGATTCCTTCGAATCCATGCTGTTGGGCGATATATTGGCCTTTACTCAGCCTGCCGTCATCCGTGTTGACCTCACCAAACGATCCGTTGATATCCAGCAAATTGAAATGCGCTTTCGAGATTCTGTCCTCAAAATATCAGGCCAGGCCGATGCTGCAGGACATATCGACGTCGATGTCAACGGCGAAATTGATGCCGCCATCGCGCGATCCTTCTCCAGCCTGATTAAGGATGCCTCCGGGCTGTTGGGCATAAGTCTCTCAGCACGCGGCAACTTCCTCGACAAACATGGTGCCCTGCACACCGAAGGTGTCGACATCACCGGATATCTTGGCGTTCGCAATCCCATCCAGGTTCTGACCGAATACACCACCATTCCCATTGAACTTCGCCGGGGATTCTTTGTCATCAACGATGCTGCTGCCCAGTGCTCGTATCGCGAAACCTGCCTCTACACCCCCAACGATCAGCCCTTCGAGCTCGGCATCAACGATCACTGGGTCAGGCTCTCTTTCTTCGCCTCTCCCAAGGGCCTCTTCGACATCAACATGCACGGCAATATTCAGGCAACCCTGGCACAACAATTCATCAAAGACATCACCGCTGCCCAGGGATCGCTCGACCTAGACCTTTCTCTTTCCGGCAACTTCCTCGACAAACACGGCGCTCTGAATCTCGACCCCAAATCGTTCCACATCGGAGGCTACCTGGGTGTCGATGAGCCCATCCGCCTTGAACTGCGCGCCCTCAATGACACCATCGAAATCGACCGGGGCTCCCTCCTGCTCACGGAAGGTGAAAACTGCTCGGGCGGCACAACATGCCTCACTATCCCCAAAGACCGTGCCTTCACTGGCGCCATCATGGGCGGAAACTTCATCATCTTTGGCGAAATCCAACATGAAGGCATCCTCCTGCAGGCCGGCAACCTCTCCGTCACCGCCAACAATGTCAGTTTCCGAATGCAGGACGAACTTGCCCTGACCCTCTCGCCGGATATCCAAATCAGCATCAGAGACTTCTCCGACTTCGAAACCTACCGCATCGCCGGCAACATCGACATCGCCGAGGCTCGCTACAGAAGAAACTTCGATGACACCGGCTCAAACTTCATCCGCGACCAAATCCTCTCCCNCCTCATCGATTCCAGGCGCCGGGTCGACACCTATTCCCCCCCCTTCCTGCGGCGCATGCCTCAACTTGGGCGGATCAACCTCGATCTCGATGTCACCGCCGAAAACGCTCTCAACGTCGATGTCAGAATCGCCGGGGCAACCGTTAACCTCGAACTGGGCACACAACTGCGCATTGGTGGAACGGTCAGAGACATTCAACCCAGAGGCATCCTCGCCTTCAACCATGGCACCCTCAAATTCCGCGACAACGAATTCGACTTTCAGCCAGGCGCACAAATTGCCTTTAACGGTTCCCTGGATGGCCGAATCGACATCTCGGCAACCACCGAGATCAACACTGCCTC
>WQTY01000005.1 GCA_009786045.1 Pseudomonadota bacterium
TCCCTGGTCGCCCGTTACTACAGCCGATAGCGGCGCAGGGGGCGTGGCCCCCAACGAAAAAATCGTCACAGTAAGGGTGTAGCGTGCTACGCCTCTACTGAGTTGTGTGCACACTCCACGAGCACAAATGCTGGATCTCTGGCATGTTTTAGAGTAAAATAAGCTGCTTATTTTGCGCGTCCTCTTTGCGCGATTTACCCGCCCCCATGATTGTTTTACCCCGCCCAGGAGCCTTGTTTTCATGAATGTCATTCTCATCTCACCGCATTTTCCGCCCAACCAAATCAANTATGCACGTGCTCTGAAGAAGTACGGGGCCACGGCGCTCGGCATTGGTGACAGTGCGACGATATCGGACGAGCTTCGGGCCACGCTTGATGAGTATGTCTATGTGCCGGACATGACGAACTACGATGCGGTGCTGCGGGCCGCCGGGTATCTGACGGCGCGCCATGGCAAGATTGACCGCATTGATTCGCAGAATGAGTTTTGGCTGGGGATAGAGGCGAAGCTGCGAGAGGACTTTAATGTTTTCGGTCAAAAACCTGCCCAGACGGACATCAACCGGAGCAAGCTTGGGATGAAGTCCGTGGCGCGCAGTGCGAATATCACCGTGGCGGAGGGTGAACTCGTTGAGGGGGTCGATCAGCTTCTGGCCTTTGCGCGGCGCGTGGGCTATCCAATCGTGGTCAAACCCGTTGTCGGCGTAGGGGCGTGTGCGACGTATGCGCTCAGGAGTGCTGAGGACATTGAAAACTGTTTCAGCTACATTCACGGGCCGTACATCTGCGAGGCGTACATTGAGGGTGACATTGTTACCTTCGATGGTTTTGTGGATCGCCATGGAGAGATTCTTTTCCAGACGTCGCATGAGTACAACGACAGCGTGATGGACAGTGTCAATGAGGCGCGCTCGATCTACTATTTTAACCGGACGAAGCTTGATCCTGTGCTGGTCGAACTGGGCAGGCGCTGCGTCGAGGCGTTTAAGATTCGAGAGCGATTTTTCCACATTGAGTGGTTCCGAACGGGCCCTGCAACTTATTGCTTCCTTGAGATTAACGTTCGGCCGCCGGGGCTGTACACCATCGACATGATGAATTATTCGGCGAATGTTAACCTTTATGAAACCTGGGCGGCGGCGCTGCATAATGCGCGTGCGTTTGACGACTATGTTGTCAAGTACTCGGTGGGTTTTGCCGGGCGGCGTACCAATCAGCCTCACAAACACAGTCATGAGAATATCATGCGCCATTACAGTGACAGCATGGTGATGGCCGAACCCGTGCCGGGTGCCTATGCAGATGCCATGGGCGAGTTCCTGTATCTGGTGCGGCATGAGGACGAAACGCGGGTGATTGAGATACTGGATTACATTCTTGAGTTGGCATAATGGCATGCTTCGGCGGCGGTCGTATTGTCATGACCGCTGCGGGCAAGGGGCATCATTGAGGAGATACCATGCAGCAGAAAACCGTTTACGATTCATCCAGCCCCTATTCTGGCAGCATCATTGAGCCTTCTCACGCAAGCGCAAATGTGCACTATGCGATCCGCGAGGTGGTGGTGCTGGCACGTGCGCTTGAGCGTCAGGGGCAGCGCATGCTCTACCTGAACATCGGCGATCCGAATGTGTACGATTTTGACCTGGTGGATGAAGCTCGCCTGGCGGCCGAATGGGCCATGTCAAATCGGAAAAGCAGCTACGCCCCTTCGGAAGGTCTGCCCGAGGCACTTGAGGCGATTGCAAAAGATGCTCGCGAGCGCCAGGGCATTCATAATATTATTGATGTTTTTACCGGCAATGGCGCCAGCGAATGCATCGATTTGGCGATCATGGCTTTGGCGAATGCCGGCGACAATATTCTTTTACCCGCGCCGACGTATCCGCTGTATGCGGCGATTCTGGGGCGCCTGGGGGTGGAGGCGCGCTATTATCGGCTCGACGAATCGAACGCGTGGATGCCCGATATTGAGCACATGGCCAGCCTTGTTGATGGACGCAGCCGGGCCATTGTCGTCATTAATCCCAACAACCCAACAGGCTCTGTCTGTTCAAAAGACATTCTGCTCCGTATCATCGACATTGCGAAAGCGCACAATCTCCTCATTCTCAATGACGAAATCTATGAGAGGCTTGTGCTGGATGATCAGGAGGCGTTTGTCAGCCTGGCTTCGCTGGATGACGAAGTGTCGGTGGTCACTTTCAACGGGCTGAGCAAGGCCTATCTCGGGCCCGGCATACGCATGGGGTGGGGCGTTGTCAGCGGAAAGCGCGAGCGCCTCGAATCCTATGTCGACGGTATTCATCGCATGCTGCGTGCGCGTTTGTGCGCGAATCATGCTTTCCAGTACGCGGTAAAACCCTGCCTCGAAGGCGGGCAGAAGCACTTGCCCGAGGTACTCGAAAAACTGAGAAGACGCCGTGATATCTGCATGTCGCGGATTGAGGCAATTCCCGGCCTGTCGTGTGTTGCACCAAAGGGAACTTTTTATGCTTTCGTTCGCGTTGAGGGAATCACTGACGATAGTGCTTGGTGTCAGGCGTTAATGCGTGCTACCGGCGTCGTCGTCGTACCGGGCAGCGGTTTCGGTTATCACGCTTCAGATGCAGGCTATTTCCGAATCGTCTTTCTGCCCGATGAACGTACGCTTCTTGATGCTTTTGACAAGATTGCAGCCTTTGCGGCCGAGTATTCCGGCAAGTAGATATTCCACCCGTCCTGCGCACTGTCCGAGGGGGTTTGATGCGAAAAAAGCGGCGAGACATTCCAGCAAGCAACCAGATTCTGGTACTGGCCGGTCCCAAGGGCGGGGTCGGGCGAACCACTGTGGCCGCCGAGCTGGCCTATGCGCTTGCTTCCAAAGATAAACGCGTCCTCGTCGTTGACCTGGATGCTTTTGGGCAGGGACTTCGGTTCGAGCTGGAAATGCCCCCTCAGACCCTGCAGGATGCTACCGAGTTTGCGCCCGTTCCGACGTCGACGCCCAACCTCGACACTGTCTTGCTTAACCCCAAAGTCTCGCAGCTCCAGGGGCTCGTTGATCGCCTGCATACCATGCCCTATGATGTGGTTATCATCGATCTTCGGCCCGAGTTTTCGGCGCGCGACAGCCGCCTCTTTCTGCTGGCAGACGTTCCCGTCGTGTTGGCCAACGGCGAGCCTTCGTCGCTTTGGGCGGCCGCCCAGTGGATTCGCTATGCTATCGTTGCGCATCTGGAGCATACGCCCGGCATGGATGATGTTTTGCCCTACATCCTGCCAGTGCGCGATGCATGGGACTTTGTCAGCGTCTATCGCAGCCTTCCTGCCGATAGTCAGGAAAAGTTTGTTGCGGCGGTATCGGGCTTTCGGAGTGCTTTTCTCCTGAATGGCCGGCGCGAAGGCAGCGAGGTCATGCAATCCGATGCGCTGTGCCACGCGTGGGGCATGCAGTTCGGAGCGAATGTTCAGGTTTTTGGAACGCTCGCTTATCACGAAAGGCGGTGGTTTTTTATCCGCAAGCACGCTGTCAACAATCACATGCCGCAGGAAGGTTCCATTCCTCTCGATCTGGAACCCATCGTCGAACAGCTCATCGCAGGCTTCAGGTTTGATCCGCAGCCCTGTTTGCCGCTTCTCAATGTCCAGGCGAATCCGCGTGCTTTTCTCAGAGTCGATACCTTCGAAGAAACGCGCCAGGCCTATCGCAAGCTTTGGGAAGGGTACCGGCGGGAGAATGGCCTCGTGTCGGCGGTACTGCCAGCCGAAACCATCAAACAGACAGTGGTTCTGCTTGAGACGGCCTATCGGCGTGCCGGCATGGAAGCCGAAAATGCTCAGGCAGCCGAGAGGGCGCCAGTCATCTCCGAACCCGATCTGCCCGTGGTCAGCCGCGAGCTGTCGGGGATGTTTGCCGCTGTCAAAGCCTATGATGCGGCGCAGTGCCCTGCCGAAGCAGGCGACTGGCTTGCGCAGAAGCGCTGCGATGCCGGCATGACCCCCAAGGAACTCTCTCTCCAGACGCGCATCCCTCTCAAAATCATCGAACAGCTCGAACGGCGCGATGTCGAAGGTCTCTCCCCACCCCGTCTTCAGGCCTACCTGTTCGAAATCGCCAAAGTCCTCGAAATCCCCCTCGAAGAGGTGCGGCGCCAGTTTGGTTTTAAGTAGGACTTTTTCGGGGGAGGGCAGTTCCTTCGAACCCCCTGCGATGCTGACGCATCGCTTGTGGGTGGAGTTTTGTCGTCCTACAGGCGGAATGCAAGATGGGCAAAATAAGCCGACCCTGATGCCATCTATAGGCGAAACACGATGTTGAGTCCTGCACTGAGCTGATGGATGATAAACCCACGCTCACCCCCTCCAAGCAACGTTGTGAGACCGTAATCAATGCCAAAACGAAGCAGGAGCAGGTCTGTGATAACCCAGCCAAAGCCAAGGCCGAAATTGAAGGCAAGGCCATGGGGACCAAGAGCACCGATTCCCCTTGCGTCATCACCTGTTTCCCATCCACTGGAAGCATAGTATAATTGATAGCCAAGACCTAGGCGTGGCGCTAATTCGAATGTCTCATTGCGCCAGACGATAAATTCATGCGTCCATAGTGGCGTAAACACAAATACATGATTGACAAAATAGCCATCGTAGGGACGGTAGTAGTAATCAATGTGTCCATTCATGCCCATGCGATAGAAACTGGCAAATGCATACTGGAAGCTCAAGTATAATGTGACAGCATGATCGTTTTCTGGATGTATGAATGTGTATCCTAAACCGACACCCAAACGCATGGTGTTAGCGCCATTGGCCTCATCGGCTTGTACGGGCGAGGACATAAGCAGGGCCAGAAGAAGGACAAAACAAATCGATACAGAAGCAAGATAGCGTTTAGTCATCGCTCATCTCCACAAAATATAGTTATTGATGACATGGCCATGAATTTGGAATTTTGCAGATAGGAACGTCCTCAAGACAGCAACGCTTGTCCTCGTTGTTCGAGCAATAGAAAGCTCTGTTGGGCGATTTGGCACCACTGGAATAAAAGCAGGCATCCTGCCATATTCTCTTGCCTGCAAATCCAAAATCGTCCAAGGCATCCATAAAGCCACTAAACTTATCCCGGCTGCCAACGTTGTTATAGTCCCAAAGGTCGCCCTCGCCAGCCGGAGAGCGCAATTCGAGGGGTCTTTTGGGGAGTGGCGGCGATCTGAGCTCGCCTCGGCTATCCATTCGAACGATGTTACCTGAAGAATTAGTACAGTGAACGTCTCCAAATCCAGAATATCGCCCATCTTGGTATTCGTGGTGCTTGCCTTCTTCGAAATCGATGCTGAAATCGATTGCGAAAGCCCACAAAACCAAGCAAAATAATTATAATATACTTTATTTAGAACGATTGATCAAATCATAAAGAGATACAAACTAAAGATGCATTCCTCCCCCACAAAAAATAAAAGGCGCGGCGTATCTGCTTGCAGATAGCCGCGCCCGGCCGCGTATTGCTCGCCCAGGCGAGCAATAGCGGGCCCCATAAAACCATAGGGTGTTTTCAGGTTAAGTGACAACACAAGCAGACAGCATTTCTTTTGTTCGCTTTGGCAAGGTATATCGTCAAAAACAAAGCCTTCGCCCTTCACCCACAAGCGATACGCGCACCCCCTGCGTGCCTCCCCTAAAGGCGAGTGCGATAGCGGCGTAGGGGGCGCGGCCCCCACATAAAAAACCTCAAAGGACCCTCATACCTCTCAGGTGTTCAAGGATGCTGGGACGAGCTGCTTCGGGAAAGCAGAGTCTGGCGATGTGTCTGGGTGCACGGGTCAGCATGTCGACGATGGGGCTGGCTTCCTGGATGGGAGCGATGTTTCCTGACGGCAGCAGAATGCGGATGTCGTCGTGCCGCATTGCCGGGGGCTTGGGCGAGATGCCGGGAAAAGGGAGAAGCGGCGCAGGCGCTGGCCCGTAGGGCGCAAACGCTGTATTCTGTGTCGTATCCAGGTGGAGGTAGTAACGCGGCTCAAATCCCGAACGATGCACGATGGCTTCAAGTTCAGGCCACTGGCGGCGCAGCAGCGTACAGGCTTCGTTGGGAACCTCGACAGTCTTGAAAAAGCGCCGCGAAATGAGACTTTGGGAGAGGTGTGCCAGGATCGGATCAGCCGCATCGCACCAGGCATCAAGTGCAGCCCAGGCATGGGCATCGTGAACCGCCAGGCAGAGCGCAGGGTCAACGCGCCGTTTGTCGATGACGTCGCCCAGAAGCCGGCCAAGCCGGCCAACGTTAAGAACCTCCCGGTTTCCTTCCAGCACGAGATCCGCCAGGCGGCGAAACAGGGATTCGAGGAGCTTCNCCCCCCCCCGCACCGTCTTGTGGTGGTACACCTGCTGGTACATGTGATAGCGGCTGATGAGGTAGTTTTCGACAGCCGGGATTGCCCGGTGGCTCACGATGAGGCCCAGCGCGTCGAACTCCAGCATTTCGATGATGCGGTCCATATCGTAGTGGTAGCTCTTGATGCCCGTCATATAGCCGTCGCGCAGAATGTAGTCCATTCTGTCGGCATCAAGCTGCCCGGACACAATCGTGTGGTACCAGGCATGCCGTTCGTGGGCAATACAGTCGACGACGGCCTGCGGGAGGCGCGGGTCGAATGCCGACAGGATTTGGAAAATGCTCCCGCTGGGATCGAGAATGCCCATACAGGTCATGCGCTCGTGATGAAAGGGCGCAATCGCCGAGAGCCCCGTCTCGAAAGCATGGCTGAACGCAGCATGGCCCACGTCATGCAAGAGCGCCGCTGCCCTCACCACAGCGCGTTCGAAAAGATCACCGCCGGGCGCGGCCGCTTCGAAAAGACGATTGGCCACGTGCTGCGTCCCAAGAGCATGTCCAAAACGCGTATGCTCAGCCCCCGGATAGATAAAACAGGCCAGCCCAAGCTGTCGAACATGACGAAGACGCTGAACCGGGGGCGTGTCGATGAGCGCAAACAGCATCCGTTCCGTGGGATCACTCAGATCAAAATGAATGACATTGTGCACGGGGTCGCGAAAGAGCTTTTTTTGCTTTTTGATTGGCATGGATCCCTTCGAAGCCATTGAGTTCTTTATTTTTGTGGGGGAGCTTGCTCCCCCACNCCCCCTGCGTGCCTCCCCTTTAGGGGAGGTGGTGGCGGGCACCCTCCGGCGCTTTGCGCCACCTCCCTCAGAGAGGGAGGCTTCGACGGAGGGGTGCGCGTATCGCTTGTGGGTAGAGGACGAAGTCCTTCATTTTGGCCAAAAGTACCGCTTTTTGTGATGGTTTTCTGCCTGCGAAGGCGGGAGAACTCCAGAGCTCAACAGCTGTCAACATGTTCCCCAACACGCAACGCGCGCGCCCTTTTTTACAAAGCAGGGCAAGCAGAAGATTATGAGCGATGCCGCTGCTTTGCACCATGAAAAAAGTCAATCGATTTTTGCCCCAGCCTGTTGTAGTTTTGTTTGCCATGGGTTTATGTCCGGCCTGCGCCGGAGCGACTGTCGCCAGCGCATACCACCGACATTAACGGCCTTTTATAGCGTTTTCAGTTTTAATCACGACACAAACAGACTGCGTTTCATCCATTCGCAAGGCAAGACATGTCGCCATAAGCAATAATTTTTACCCTTCACCCAAAGCGATACGAGAACCCCTCCGTCGGCTTCGCCGCCACCTCCCCTGAAAGGGGAGGCACGCAGGGGGTGTGGGGGAACAAGTTCCCCCACATAAGGAAAATACTGTCACGGGGCAGGGAGCCCCGCAAATAACTTTACTATGACGAGGAGATGATTTCATGACTGAAACCCTTTTGCAGTCGTTGGCGCAGGTCGTCTGGGACTGGGATCCAACGCTGGTTCGTATAGGCTCCATCGAACTCAGATACTATGGCGTCCTGTTTGCGCTGGCGCTGGCGGTGGGCTACATCACGCTGCGCTGGCGCTATCGCGACGAGAACGAGGACCCCGAAAAGGCCACCAACCTCACCTACGCCCTCATGATTGGCATCGTCTTTGGTGCGCGCCTGGGTCACTGCCTCTTCTATGAGCCAGAGCGCTATCTGGCCAATCCCATCGAGATTTTCAAATTCTGGCAGGGGGGACTGGCAAGCCACGGTGCGGCCACCGGCCTCATCCTCGTCTGTCTGGTTTACGACTGGTTCTTCCGCCGCACGCCCGCTCGCGTCACACTCGACAGGATGGCGCTCACCATCCCGTTTGCGATGATCTGCGTACGCCTGGGCAACTTTTTTAACTCCGAAATCGTCGGCGCACCCGTCGACCCAAATCACCCCCTGGCCTTTATCTTTGTACGCCACGGTCGCGACGGCATTGACAACATCGCTCGCTATCCATCGCAGCTCTTCGAAGTTGCCATGGGTCTCGTCGCCTTCCTCATCCTCTATGGCGCCTACTTCTACTACAAAAAGACCAAAAAAGATCGCCCCCTCGGCCTCCTGTCCTCGCTGATCCTCATCGCCTACTTCTGCATGCGCTTCTTCGTCGAATACTTTAAGGAACGCCAGGAAGGTGAACTTGAGACAGGCCTCCACATGGGCCAAATCCTCTCCATCCCCTTCGCAACACTCGGATTTATAGGGCTCGCCATGTGCCTCTTTGGCCCATGGAAGAAGCAAAACGTCCTCCAATTCACCAAACGCTTCCAGCTTCCGGCCCCGGCATCTTCGAATGAAGCCTCTGTCGTCGCCGAAATAGCCAGGCCCACTGAGGAAGCCAAATCCGAAGTCAAAACCGCCGAAAAGGCCAGGCTTGCCGAAGACGCAAAAGAAGAAGCAAAAACAGCCGAAGAAACCGAGCCCGTTGAAGAAACAGCCGATTCCGAAGCCAAACACGACGCCTGAGCAGCCGCATTCGTGAACGCGCTCTATTTGCGGGTACGCAAATACGAGCGCGGCGCAGGCTATCTGGCCCTCAGGGACCAGATACGCCTGCGCACATTTTTTAGGCGGGGCAGCTGCATGTATACCAGTCAACGCATCCGATTTTTAAATAATGTTAAACTTGACCTGAGTTCTGAAAAATGCCAACATGAAGTCAGGTGTTGTTTAACGTTACGAAAAGGAGGCTTTTTATGTCTGAATACATGGAAAAAAAGGACAATTTAGCGATAGGTGGCTCTCAGCCGGCAGCAGCGAGTTTGCAAGCCGCATCCAGCACCCAAACAGGGCGGGTAACCGCCAGCGTGCTTAACGTACGCACCGGGCCTGGCACCAATCACTCGGTTGCGACGACGCTCAAGAACGGCGCGACTGTCACCATCACCGGCACCAGCAATGGCTGGCACACCATCAACCTCAACGGTGCCGTGCGCTATGTCAGCGCACAATACGTTTCCATAACCGGTGGTTCGGCGCCTGCGCAGCAGCCATCGGGCGGCGGTGGCACCACCCAGACGGCGCTGCTGAGCCAGGCCAAGCTCACAGCCGCCCGGTCGTGGTATGCAGGAAGATACCCCGAAAGCTTCATCAAGGACATTCAGAGGGTGGTTGGCATCGCTCAGACAGGCACGTTAAACGACGCAGCCTACGAGGCAATCGCCGTTTGGCAAAAGGGCAAGAGTCTTGTCGTCGATGGTATGTTTGGAAAGGCTTCGGCGGCCAAAGCCGGCCTTTCCCTCCCCAGCTCATCTTCGGGTTCTGGCGGCGGTAGCACAACCGTCGTGCCCACGGGCACGCCAGGCAAGGGCGGCATTGAGCAGCTTACGACAAAACAGGTTGCAGCGCTCCAAAGCGGGCGATCCTCCAGGGTAGTCACCGATCTGGCGACGGGGAAAAAATTCAATGCTTCCTGGGCGGCTTCGCCGGGTTATCATACCGACTGGACGCCGATGGCCACGGCTGACACCGATGTGTGCAAGAGTCTCCTCAACCGCGGAAGCGGGGTGAACTGGAACAGCACATCTGCCTGGTCATGGGATGCCCGTATGGGTCACGTCAACATAGACGGGCGTATCATCGCGTGTGGCTTCCATCTTCGCCCCCACGGCTCTCTCATGGGAGGAAGCCCGGGCGCGCCCCTGAAGAACCAGAGCAATACAAGACCAAGTAGCGGGTGGCCCATTGGCGGGCATATGTGCATGTACTATGGCGACTCCCCTGGCGGGACGCAAAGCTGTAACACAGCCGCAAAGAATGCCTATAACAACGGTGCCTAAACTCTCATAAGGATGCCGCCAGTCTTGGCGGCACCTGAAAGACTTTGTTTGCCTGAGCCCAAAGCGCCATGCGCTTTGGGCTTTGTTGTATTCAGGCATTTGCGATTTTCTTCAAATCGCCCATCTGTGCGGCACATAGCGCGCATTTGTTTGCCGAAGTAAACCGTGGCGATGCACGCAGCGCCCCTGCGGTGTCGTCAGAGATCATGACTTTCGGCTTGCTTATAAAATCGCTTGTCAAGCAAAAAACATAGTGATAAAATATTACATGGATTGTTTTTACTTTAACCATAACGGAGGTTTTTATGTCAGAACCTATGGACAGGAACAATAGCCTGGCAAGTCCACTTAATGTCAATGCCGCCGCGCCCGTCGTCAAGCCCGACCCGTCAAAGGGCCTCGACCAGGATGAAAAAGTCCTCATGGCGATGAATCTGTATGCCGAGGCCAGAGGTGAACCGGATCAGGGCAAGTACGCGGTTGCCAACGTCGTGCGGAACCGAACGAATGCGGGGGTAAGAAGCTGGGGCAGTACCTATCGCAGCGTGATTTTGGCGCCGAGCCAGTTCTCATGGACCAACAACCTCAGCAGCTCAAACTCGCAAAGTGCGCTTCATGCCAGAGAAGAAAGTGCCTACAATAAATGCTACCAAATTGGCACAGAAGTGATGGCAGGGGGCGGCTCTAATCCCGTCGCAGGCGCCGACCACTACTTGACAAAGAATTTAGTCGGCCAGCGCAGCTGGGCCATGAGCCGCACAGCTGCGGCAGGTTTCGTAGCGGATATTGGCGCTCATTCGTTCTTTGATTTGCAGCAGCCCGACAATGCCCATGCTCTGTCGGCGGACGGTGCGTCCAGCACCGCTGTGCAGCCTGGCGCCGCTCAGTCCACTCAGGAGACAGCGCAGCAGACGACGCAGGCAGTCTCCCCCCCCGTTTCGCAGTCTGGAAGCATCAAGGTTGGCGATGTGGTTCAATTCACGGGCGGCGGGGTTTATACGTCTTCAAACGCCGCTTCACCCGCACACAACCGCAATGCAAGCCGTTGTAAAGTCACACAAACCCATAATGGGAGACACCCTTACCACCTCGTATCAGAAGACGGGAAAGGCGTTTGGGGTTGGGTTAGCGCCGCTAACGTCACGACGGAATCCGCCACGGCTGCCGTCCCTGAAGCAACGGCACCGACCACCGCCGCTCCCGAAACAACGGCTCCCGCTCCGAGCACCACGCCAGCAGCATCGGCATCGCCGCTTGACACGCTTCTCGCAGCCCATCCAGACGTTAAAACAAATCAAAATCTCATCAACCTGATGTACAGACTGGCAAACAGCAATGATTACAACACCGTTGCCAGGTATGCTTCAAACAATTACGGCGTCTCTCTCAATGCGCTTTGCCAGGATCGCAACGGCCTCATTAATCGTAGCGCATCCACAGCTCCGGCGACAACGCCCACCACGACGCCAACGACGACACCCACAACCACGCCAGCACAGCCTCAGCAAGGCGGAAGTGCCACAAGATCGTCCCTCGCCTCGTCGTGGGTAGATTTTGGCACCAAAAAAAGCAGCGCCAGAACAGAAACAATCAGCAAAATTACTATCCACCATATGGCAGGCAATGCTGGCGCAATGAATTGCGCCAAATGGCATAGGGATGGTGACAGAGATGCCAGCGCCAATTATTACATCGGATCGGGCGGGGAGATTTGCGGTGGCGTCGAAGAAAATCGCAGAGCGTGGACCTCAAGCAGCAGCGCCAACGATCAGAAAGCCATCACTTTTGAAGTGGCAAACAACAGCGGGGCGCCGAATTGGACGGTTTCTGATGCAGCCTATAGCGCAATGATTTCGCTTTGCCGCGATATCAGCTCGCGTCATGGTATCACCCCACAGTTTGACGGCACTGCCTCGGGATCACTTACCACCCACGACATGTTTGCAGCCACTGCTTGTCCTGGTCCATACCTCAAAGGACGACTCCAGAGCGGTCAAATCGAAAGGGATATCAAAGGCGGAGGGGGCGAAAGTTCTACACAACAGGATACGACAACGCCGACGACGACACCCACCACAGCGCCAACGACAACGCCTGCTCAGACAACCGTACTGAGTGCAGCTCAACTCACAACGGCGCGTTCATGGTACGCAGGGAGATACTCTGCGGATTTCATTAAAGAGATTCAACGTGTTGTAGGCATTGCTCAAACGGGCACACTGGACGATGCAGCCTATCACGCCATTGCTGCCTGGCAAAAGACCAAGAATATTACCGTCGACGGTCTGTTTGGTACGGGCTCTGCAACCGCAGCCGGCATTACCATTCCCGTGGTATCCTCATTCGAGCCTGGTCCCGGCGGGGTAGAATTGCTTACGACAAAACAAGTCGCGGCCATTCAAACACGACGAGAACCCAAAGCGATTCTGGATCTGTGGTCGGGGAAAACCTTCACAGCCTCTTGGGCGGCTTCGGAGGGTTATCACACTGACTGGACGCCGAACTCCCCGGCGGACACCACGGTTATTAAAAGCATCATTAACTCAACGAAAGACGCAGGGGATGAAACCCATTGGAAGAATCCAAATTCATGGCCGTATTTCAGTGCCCGTCCAGGCATTCTCAATCTCAATGGGCGCCTCATAGCGGTTGGGTATCATCTTTATCCTCATCACAATCTTATGGCAACAAACCCTGGCTCACCTCTCTCCAGCCAGGGAGACAGAAGATATACGGCTGAAGAAGCCAGAACATGGGGTTCACAGTGGAGTGGAAGGTGGGCCATCGGTGGACATATGTGCATGTATTATGGTGACTCTGGTGGTGGGACGCCAGACTGTAACAATAAAGCAAGGGATGCGCATAAGACGGGCGTCTAAGGACGCTGGAGACTTCCCTCACTTAAGAAAAGCCCAAAGCGCATGCGCTTTGGGCTTTGCCGTATCATCAAGCCAGACGCCGTTCTCACCCACAGGCGATGCAAAGCATCGCAGGGTCGCTTCACAAAGGAGGTGACGCATGTTTGCTGGAAACGATAAGGTTTTTTGGGCTATGCTTGCATTGCTAAACGTCTTTGGCTGTACATTGGAGAATCCGATAGAGCCTATCGGAGATGAACGCTGTCCACCGGCCTGTGTTGGTTTAGACGGGTCTGTTTCGCCTTTGTGTCATAAGCTGAAAAATGGCGAATGCTCAGAGGGTTGCACTGAATCGGGGTACGGCGCAGAAGGTTTAAAGCTGATTATGACAAAAGAGCGTTTATGTCTTCGCAGTGATGTGAGCGAGATATGTCTTCGGTATGCAGATGCATTTATGTATGGATTATGCCCAGCTGGGCTACACTGTCATTTCGATAGCACCAGGAATGATGGCTACTTTTGTGCGGGAAGCTGCACCGGCAATTATTGTGTTGTGGACGGTGAGCCGCATTGCGTGAACTTCGCTGAGAGCAGAGAGCATTGCGGCAAATGCGGCAATGCGTGTCCGGCGGATCAGTCTTGTAAAAATGGGCGTTGCTCATGCCGCGAAAATGAAGATGAATGCTTCGATGGCGACAGCAGGAGCATTTGTGTAAACCTTGCTGAAAGCAAAGAGCATTGCGGCAGATGCGGCAATGATTGTACCCAGCTGCCGAATGTTGCAGATGCCTCTTGTGATGAGCATGTATGCAAGATCTTTGCGTGCGTTGGCGAATGGAAGAATCTCGATGGCAAGCCAGAAAACGGCTGCGAAACCATGCCATCCGGGAGCTGCGAATCTGACGGCGATTGTGCAGGAAAAGACAACACGATCAGTGGAAGCTGCGAAAACGGAAAATGCGTTATTGTATGCAAAGACGGATATGCCGATTGTGATGGCAATTACGAAAGCGGTTGCGAAGCTGATTTGTCCTCATCCGAGCACTGCGGCACCTGCAACAATGCTTGCACGGGGAAACCTAATACGAGCGGTGGAACGTGCAGGGACGGCACATGTGAGCTTGCATGTTCTTTGGGATATGCGGATTGCAACAAACTTACCGATGACGGTTGCGAAGCAAATTTAGCCACTGATGAAAACCATTGCGGTTCATGCAACAATTCATGTTTGGGTAAACCAAACGCTTCGGGGGGAAGCTGCAACAGTCGCGTTTGCACACTGACATGCAATCCAGGATTCCATAACTGCAACAGCTCTGTCAGCGACGGCTGCGAAAGGGATACGACCAGTGACAACAACAACTGCGGCGGGTGCGGCAAACTGTGCAGTGTCGTTACACCAAACAGTTCAAACGGATACACCTCAAATAACTCGACCTCGGCATCATGTTCAAACAGCAAGTGCAACTACACTTGCCAATATGACTATATGGATTGTGGCGAGTATACGAGCAACGATGGCTGTGAATCCAAAAGATTCTCTACCATGCGACCTCCATATGGTGGTGAACGATTCCCGTGCGGAACTTGCGACAATCTCTGTGAGTACAACGATCTATGCGATAGTAGCGGCAGATGTGTTAAAAAAACACCCGGTTCTTGTGTGTGGCCTTGGAATGAGTGTGACCACTATACCAATAACCCAGGCTATTGCTGTCTATACGATTACATCGGCTACAACGATTATTGTCATATGAACTCCTACAGCGAAGCGTTTATGCGTAATTGCTATGATAAGTATGGTTATTAGCATATGCAGGAAAAAAATATTAATTTTCCTTGATTGCCCTGGGGGGGGGCACAAAAGGCTGTACGCTTGATGCTGAGCATAAACTTTAATGCAGCACTAAACTTGACGCGAACTCTGGAAAATGCCACGCTCCAGTCCAGGTGTTACTCGTAAAAAAAGGAGGTCGTTATGTCTGGGTTTATGGAAAAAAAAGACAATTTGACGGTAGGTGCTCCTCAACTGGCGATGCCGAATGCGTATGCTGCATCGGCGCAGTCGATTGGTGTTGGCAGCAAGGTCAGGATCAATGGTGTCAAGTACGCGACGGGCCAAAACATTCCCGATTGGGTCAGGAACGGTACTTACACAGTGCAGCAGCTCAGCGGTGAGAGGGCGCTCATTAAAGAGATCACCAGCTGGGTATACGTCAAAGATCTGACCCTTGCCGATGGTGGCAGCCCAGCGCAGGCGGCGGTCACTGCTGCTCCTCCACAAGCTGAAGCACCAAAGGAAGTGCCGAAAGAACCAGCGCCAGCAGCTCCGGCCACTGCAGCCACTACATCCATCAGTGTTGGCAGCACAGTCAGTATTACGGGTTCGACGTATGCGACGGGGCAAAATATTCCCAACTGGGTCAAAGGGAAAAATTATACCGTATCGCAGATTAACGGCAACAGGGCGCTTTTGAAAGAGATCGTCAGCTGGGTGAATCTGGCGGATTTGGTGATTGCCGGCGGTAACACCGCCTCGACACAGCTGCCCACGCCGCAGCAATCGGGAGGAACGGCCAGCACAGAAATTGCGTCCGCCACAGAAGACGAGAAAAAACAATACGAGGCGGCACTTGCTAAGCTTGACATGTGGCCAGGCGGTGCTCTCGCCCCCGCCGAATTTGCCGGCATGGTTGGCCCCATTGCACGGGAAGCCAGCCGCAAGACTCGCGTACCCGCATCCGTTGCCATCGCGCAGGCGGCACTGGAAACCGGCTGGGGCAAGTTTACGATCGGAGTTGCAAAAAATCTCTATGGCATCAAGGGAACAGGCCCTGCAGGCAAAACCGTCAGCTCGACTCAGGAGTGGGTCAATGGTCAGTTTATTACCATCCAAGACGGCTTCAGAATGTACAACACATGGCTTGAGTCCATCGAAGATTACCAGAAATTGCTGCAGGGAAGCCGATATGCAGCTGCGTTCAATTACACGAATGATCCCGATAAATTCATTGCCGAAGTCCATAAGGCCGGGTATGCCACAGACCCTGACTATACGAAGAAGATCATCAGCATCATGAACGGTAACGGAATTAGATCATGGAACGTCTCCAGTGATGCTGGTGCCACCCAAACTCAAACAGAGCAACCAGCACCAGCACCCACCCAGGCTGCGTTGTTGAGCCAGGCTCAGCTCACAACCGCTCGGTCATGGTATGCAGGAAGATACCCCGAGACCTTTATTAAGGACATCCAGAAGATCGTCAATATCCCCCAAACGGGCACATTGAACGATGCAGCCTATGAGGCGATCGCCGTTTGGCAAAAGAGCAAAAACCTCAAAGACATTGATGGTTTGTTTGGCGTGAATTCTGCGGCCGCAGCCGGTCTTTCCCTTCCCGTCAATGTTTCCGGCAGCAACGCGTTTTCTGTGAACGGCCAATTCAAAGATGAGCCCAACAACCTGACACCCACAACAAGCAATGAAATGACTCCGAAGCAGTCTCTGGTTCGATCCGGGAATTCGGTGTATGGTGCGCGTGGCAGCAGCAATCTCACCACTATCACCTTTCCATATGTCATGTATTATGGCTCGTCTGAAATGCGAACAATGCGTGTCCACAAACTCGTGGCTGATCGAGTCGTAAAAATTTTCCAAGACACGATGGCTGCTTATACACCTGAAGAAATCGAACGACTTGGCCTCAATCGCACCGCTGGCTGCTTTAACGAACGCAAGGTTGCCAACAGTGATGTATGGTCCACCCATTCCTGGGGCATCGCTATCGACATTGATGCAGCGAACAATCCCATGAAAAGCACGGGCAGGGAGCCACTCGCCAGCCCAGAAGCCGCGAAGTTCTGGGATATTGTCGAATCACACGGCGGGCGATCTATTGGTCGCGCCAAGGGATATGATTGGATGCATTTCCAATTTGCAACTTACGATTAAGCTCTTAAACTTTGGGCTGTACGCAATCTAACCAAACGCTTGAGCAGTCGACGAAAATTCGTCGGCTGCTTTTCTTGTCACGCCAGCTTTGCTGCGCGTCGCCATTGCAGTGATTGCGAAGCCGAAGGCAGGCCTTCTCATAAGATGAAAGACAAATTTTTTTTCATTTCAGGTGAAAAAGCTGTCAAGAGACAACTATTTTCTTTGATGCTGGCGTCCAGCAGGGTGGTAGCATACGCCGAGAGCATATTCCCGAAGCCGGGCGTTGCGGGGCGGCGTTTGAGCCCCGCATAGGGGGTAGACGCGTATCGGCCTGTAGGGGCGACCGTTCCTGGTC
>WQTY01000006.1 GCA_009786045.1 Pseudomonadota bacterium
CATTGCTTGTGGGTAGAGGGCGAAATGATTCGTTTTTGGCTAAAATTCTCGTCTTTTGGAACGATTTCTCGCTTGAGATGATGGGTGGTTTTTAGAACTCGACGGCCGTGGAGAGCACTCCCTGCCCGGGCGTAGCACGCTACGTCCCTACAGGCATTGCTTGCAGGTGAAGTGGCAAAGTGCAAAGCAGAAGAAACACTGCTATTATTTTATTGGAAATATCACTTTCGTCAACAGCTCATCCTCAGGTGTGCAGGAAGGATCGTTGAGGTAGTAATCATAATACACCCCTGTCGATTCTAAGTTGTTTTCGGCAAGATATTTCATCATAGCAATGTATGTGCCTTCGACATCCTTATAGGCACCCTTGTGAATGGCTGCAATGGCTTTGCCTTCGTCGGTTTTGGTCATGAAAAAATCACCCTGTTCCGGCAATGGTTCGCTTAGCGGCCATCCCAATTCGATATCAAACACCATAAAATCGTCACTGCCATTGGTGTATTTGCAATAAGGCGCACCCGCCACCTGTTTGCCGCACTCAAGCACATAATCCCACAACTTTTGGTAGCCCTGCCCCATCATGTCGGCCATTTTGGAAAAATCAACAGCCATGTACTTGACTGCAATGGCAAGTTCAGAAGTTTTTTCAATTTTTTCTATATTCATTTGATACAGCTCCTGTCAAATTTGTATCGTTGCACTTTGTTACCATGACAAAGCCATGTGAGACTATCTCTCTTGCGTCAAATAGGGAAGAAATTTCGTTTCATCTACAGCTGCCTGCATCCCGGGCCTTCGATTCGGCTTCGTCCGCCAGGCAGCGGCACCACCCGAATCTGAGCGCCAATCCGCTCCCTGAGCGCAGCCACGTGCGATATGATGCCAATGAGCTTGCCTTCCTGATTCAGGCTGGCCAGCGTGTTGAGAGCGACGTCGAGAGTGTCTTCATCCAGTGTGCCAAATCCTTCGTCCAAAAACAGGGAATCAACGCGAACCTTTCGACTGGCCATCTGAGACAGCCCAAGCGCCAGCGCCATGCTCACAATAAATCTCTCGCCGCCTGACAGATTCTTTGTCGAACGTTTCTCTCCCCCCTGATAATTATCAATGACCTGGATCGTTAAAGCTTCTTTATCTGAGGGGAATAAAATGTAGCGATCCGACATTTTCATCAGCTGATGATTCGCCTGCCCAATCAAAATTTCGAACGTCAGCCCCTGAACAAAACGCCGATATATTTTGCCATCCGACGAACCTATCAAGTCGCTCAGATCTTTCCACCGCCGATACGCCTTCTCCTGCGCTTCCCTGGCCGCCAGCTTCTCACCCTGAAGTGCTCTATTCTTCACGTCCTCATCCAGACACCGCTTGTTGTCGTAGATCTGCGCCTGCACCAACTTCAGCCTGTCATAAAGCGCCTTGTGCTCCTCACCCAAAGCATCAAGCGTCTTGTCCGTCAGCGCCCTGGCGGCTTCTTCCGTCAATCGCCTCTCGCGCTCGCCCTGCATCGTTTGAAACCTTTTAAGGTCATCATCCAAAGCCTTACCCTGCAGCGTCAAAGCTTCCATGACACCATCCGAAAGTTTTGACGAAAGATAGTGCGCCTCGTCACCAAACGCCGATCTCTCAAGCGCGTGACCAAACGCCAGCTCGCTCTCTGCGAGTTCGGACAGGCGAGTGGCTATTTTTTCTTGCAAAGTCTGCACTTGTCCAGAGACATGGTTAAGTTTTTGGCGACAGACATCACTCAGATCTCGCGCCTTTTTCTCGCTCGCTTCAGCCCCTTCAACCGCACAGCCAAGCGCTTTCTCTTCCTCATCCGGGCTCTTGTCTCCATACAAAGCTTTCCGCTCAGCCAATTTCTCAGCAAGTGTGGATCGTTTTTCTTCCAACACAGATCGCCTCCCATCAAGATTCGACTGGATGATACCAAGCTCCGCCTCGATTTTGCCCACTTCGGCACCCATCGTGCCAAGCTTCTCTTTCGCCGAATCTCGTCCTTTGATATGGCTGTTCCACGCCTCCAAACGCCCGCGCAACGAAGCCAGCGAGCCCTTGATGCCATCTTCCGGCACCCCCTCCACACCCAGCGGTCGAAGCTTTGCTTCTGCCACCAGACGGTAATCCGATGCCTCCTCGCGCGCCAATGCCAACCGTTCCTGCGCTTCCTTCATTCGTGCCTCCGCCGACGCAAGCGCCTGGGTCGCAACAACCGCCCCCTTTTCGGCAAGCGCAACATCCACTGCAGATTTTCGCTCAGCTTCCGACAACTTTACCCATGCCTTCTCCCCTGCCTCCACACTCTCGATTAAGGACGATAACGCTGCTATTTCCTGATCAATGGCATCGGACGATGGCACATTCCCCCCAGAAAAAGGATGGTGCAATGCCCCGCAAAGCGGGCATGCCTTGCCCTCCTCCAAGTTTGCACGCTGCTCCTCAAAACCGGCAACAAGCGTCAGTTCATACTTCTCCCTGAGCTTTGCCTCTTTTGCCTCCCGATAATCTCTCAAAGATTTGCCGCCAAGCACTCTCTCCAAAGCCGTTTGCTGTGCCTCCACGCGGTGTTTGGCTTCGTCTTGCATTTCCTGCCGCAAACGCACGCCATCCAAAACCTCCTCGTTTTCGCGGCGTGCCTTTTCCAGCACTCGCGTTGCGCCTTCAACGTCTGTCTCGTACTTCCTAACCTCCCCAAACTTCACCCCAAGATGACCAAGTCTAGCCTCAATCCCCGCTAACTCACCTACGAGCACTTCATCGCAGGCATTCGTGGCCAGATAAGCACATGCTTCCTTAAACACCGCCTCTGCCGACACCTGCAAACCCTCAATTTCTTTCAAGCGCCGACGCCCCTCTGACAACAATTTCTCATCTCGCTCACACTCGCGCTGCACCTCCAGGGCCGAATTCGATAAAGCTGCGCTCTGCAAATCTATCTCACGCACGCGGCGGATCTCCGGCATCGCGGCTTCCTGCGCCAACTTCGCCTCCCGCACGCGCTTCGCTTGCAGCAGCAATTCTCCTTCCGCGCGTTCAGCCTCTAAATTCAGTGCCTTTTCCTCTTCCACCACGCGCTCAAGGGTGACCTGATCCTTCGACTGTGCCTGACGAAGCGAATCCATCGCAGCATAAACACCATCAAGGCGTGCCGCACGTGCACCCTGCTCAAGCTTTTGTCGTTCCGGCGCAAACGCCTCATGCACCAACTCTGCCTTCGACAAATCACGCCTCACTTCCTCCAGCGATTGATGCAGCGAATCCACAGCCTTCAACCAGGCCATCGCAGCCTCCGCCTGCGAAATCTTCCCGCTCACCTCAATCTTTTCCCCCTCAGACGTTGCCAATGCTGACGTACACGCCAAAACCTCCTCAGGCGTCATCGTCCTAATCTCCGCCAGCGTCTCGCTCAGATGATCCCATTTCCCCTTCTCTTCCTTGCAGCGTAAAAAGGCGAGCTTCGACAACTCGACATATATCTCCCCACCCGTCATCTGTTCCAATAACTGGGCGCGTTCGTCTTCGCCTGCACTTAAAAATGCATCAAACCCGCCCTGTGCCAGCAAAATTGTCTGCGTAAAACGCCTGAAATCCATCCCCGTGACTTCTGCAACGTATGCCGATGTCTTGCTTTTTTGACTCTCAAGCAGCTGCCCCGTGTCTGCATTCACGATCTCATGCCTGTAGGGCTGGAGTTTGTCCTTGTCAGCTCTCCCGCCACGTTTCTGGCTCCAATCACATCGAAAACGCCCATGATCGGTCTCTATCGTCACCACCGCACGGCACTCGCGCGTACGGCGCGACATAATCTCATTTTCCGACTCATTCACCTTCGATAAACGCGGCGTCTGACCATAAAGCGCCAAACAAATCGCATCCAGGATCGTCGATTTCCCCGAACCCGTCGGTCCAAAAATCGCAAAAATCCCATCCGACACAAACGCGTGATCCGTCAAATCTATCGACCACTTCCCATGCAGCGAATTCAGATTCTCAAACTCTACCTTCAAAATTTTCATGCCTCACTCCCCGTCCCGCTCGCGCAAAGCATTCACCAGTTCCCGATACGTCCCACGCAGCAACTCGCTCTGATCTGAGTCATAACCCCGCTTCGCCAGCAAACGATCAAATACCTCGTACGCATCCAGCGAATCAAGCGTCTCCGATTCGTGCAGCCGCGCCATCACGCTGTCAGCCACGCGATTGTTGCGAATCCGCAATACCTCCACGCATGATCCCTGCACCACCCCCTCCACGCGCTCTTTCAAATCCCCAACAACCTCCTGCCCCTCATAGACGACCTCCACCCAAACGCTCTCGCCTGCTGCCAACAACCCCTCCAAACACCCAAAAATCTGCACCCAATCCCCCGATACACGCGCCATGCGCTGAAATACCGGTACACCGATCAAACGCACATGCGCTTTTCTCCCCTCAAAATCGACTAAACACACGCTCTTCTGCTGACCTGCCTCACCAAACCCCATCGCCAAGGGCGAGCCGCTATAACGAATCATCTCACTACCGCCCACCTTCTGCGGCACATGCAAATGCCCAAGCGCGACATAGTCAAAATTCGCTCCAAATACCGACGCCGATACCTGCGAGAGCGTCCCGACATAAAGCTCACGCACGCCATCACCATCGACCGTTTTCCCACCGCTCGCAAACAAATGTCCCATGGCAATCACCGGCACATCCTCGCTCAACTCACCACGACGCGCTGCCGTCGCCGCCGCCACCGCCTCATAGCGCTGCCTCACCCCCTCGGCATACTTCCTCCCTTTATCCTCCACACTCTCACCCGCCTCCGACACCCGCACATCCCGTTCGCGCAAATACGGCACCGCACAAACGATCAACGCCCCGTCATCGCACTCAAGCACCAATACGTCGTCGCCTGGCACATCCCCCACACTCCCCACCACGTGAATTCCCAACGACTTTAAAAGTCCGCCAGGCGCACTCAGCCACGCCGCCGAATCATGATTCCCAGCCGTGATCACCACATGCCGGCACGGCGTCCCCACAAGATGACGTAAAAAATCATAATATAGCGCCTGCGCACGCAATCCCGGCGCCGACGTGTCAAACACATCGCCAGACACCAGCAGCACATCCACACGTTCGCGCACCACCACATCCAACATCCACGACAAAAATTTCTCAAACTCCGTGTCGCGGCGACGCCCATACAACGCTCGCCCAAGATGCCAATCCGACGTGTGAAGCACCCTCATAACCAACCTCCGCATATACAGAACTCTGTGGGTCGCGCGCTATTCGCCCCTGCAGGCGAATACGCACGCGGCGAATCGCTATCCTTGCCACCCTACGGGCGGCGGCGGATACGCGCTCGCAAACTTTTTTGTGAAAGATCTAGGGTACACCCCAAGCGCAAACCGCTGTATATCATATGGGCATTCTTGGCGCAGGAATTGCAATAATTCGCATGCACCGTTTTTGCCGCCCTTTCTCCCGAGAACTTTCCATGACACCAATACGCTTCTGCAAAAAAACACACTTTTTCCTTCTATTTTTTGCCATCCTCATTTTTACACCCATAGCCTGCACCTCGCCAGAAAACCCTGCACCAGACAAGCCTGCTATCACAGCAAATGATACCACCATTGATGATTCATCCACTGCCCCACCAATCACACCACCCCAAACCAAAGACGATAAAAAACAGGCAAATCTCCCCGGCATCGCCCCCAAAAATGCCGCCAACTCACACAAAGAGGCAGCACGGTTTCTAAAACGTGCTTTCGGAACAGCTCCCATCCATATCAACGGCCGCATCGTCTACAAAGGCATGCCCATTAAGATAGACGATCTGGTCTTGGAACTCCAAGACGTTCACACCACCGATGATGGCCAAATCTATCTGATAGCGAATGACAAATACAGATCTTCTGCACTTCTCACCACTGAAGGGGATTGGTTGCCGCCATTAGAAGCACCCGTAGAAGGCGATTTCGAGTTTGTCGTGATCAACTCAGAACATTTTGCCAGACTGACCTTTGAAACCGAGTGGAGCGGCGGCTGCAGTTGTCGTAATCCAAAATGTGGTGCTCGCGACTATGACAACGCCGCTTGTGTCAATCGGCTCATGAACCTAAAAGGCCAATGGATCGGATCCGAGCACAACAGCAGCGTTACGCTCTACGATTCTCCTGAGTACATCAAAGAGGGCGGCCCCTTCGCCCTGGTCAAACACCCCAGCCGCTGCGACACCGAAGATCTCGAAAGCTACAGCACTTCCTGCGAACTCTATAGCATTCACTCTGCCAACCGCCTGAATCAGGTCGATTTGATGGCATGCAAAGGCATGTCTCATGGTCTGTTTCCCGTCAAAACTGCCGACTCTGGCGGCCTGTGGGGCTACATGAATCCGCTTGGAGAACTGGTCATCCCCGCGCGATATGAATACGCAGACTTCTTCGCAGACAAGATAGCCCTCGTTAAGGCAGATGGACTGTTTGGCTACATCAATGAACATGGTCAGGAGATTGTGTCTCCAAAATTTCAGAATGCAGACCGTTTTGTCAACGGCCGCGCTCGCGTCAGAAGTGATGATTTGTACGGCTACATCGACAAACAGGGGCAAGTGATCGTGCCCATTAAGTTCGAAGACCTGAGCCATTTTGTCAACGGCCGTGCTGCTGCCAGGACAGGCAGCCTGTACGGCTACATCAACGAACGTGGACATGATGTTATATCGCCACAGTTTCAATGGGCAGGGTTCGATGGTGACATCGCAAAGGTAAAACTGACACTCGAACACACCAAAACTCTCTGTCGTAAAGCAAAAGGATCTGCCCAAAACCCTGACGCACAGTTTTTGGAAGCCTGCAATGAAAAAGATCTCTTCACCTCATGGCTCAATGCGCAAAAAATTTGCTACAATTTTTCCTATCGGAGTGATGAGTATTGCGACGACTTGTACTATGAATATGGTGATACTGACGAAGTTTGCACTCCCTATGAGGAAGTGATGCAAAATGCTGGCTTCAGCAGAGAATTGTGTGAATCTTGCGGGTTTAACGGACGCGCCTGTGATCGCAGGAAACGCGCTGAAGGACGTGTTCTGCATCGGGGATGGGTATTGATCGACGATCTTGGCCAGCCCATTTCCAGATTCGACTACCACACGTTCGAAAGTTTCCGCAAAAATGGTTTTGCCTTTGTAGTACGAAACGATTGGGCAGGTTATATCGACAGGCAAGGCAAAGAATATGATTCGATCGATAAAGATAAAGATGACGAGGACGAGGATGAAACTTAACAGAGCAGGTCTCATAGCGCTGACAATGGCTTGTGTATCGTGCAAGGCAGAACAGGTTAACAAAACGCCGTCTGTAGCCGATCTAAATACTGAAGCTGTACAACAGGAGCTACCACAGGATAATGAACCGCAGGCTCTGGCTAACCCACAACCTGTGCCTGAACTGCCAATAGAAGCAGTACAACAGGCCGTGCCGCAGGATATCGGGCCGAAAATCCTGGTTTCGTACCAACCCACAGGGACGATATACGCCAACTTTGCCGTCATTAACGCTCATGGCGACATCCTGATACCGTCAGAAGACCCTCGCATGATGGCGCTTGCACAGGGAAAGCCCCCCGAAGAGGCTTTTGCCCTCGACAATCAGCGCGCCTTTTGTCGTGACGAAGATATTTTGGGTACAACTTTGTGCCGCGGCATGCAAATGCATGTCAAAGAATCCGATCAAAAAACACTCTTTGCGCTTACAGACGCCATCTCTCTCGAAGATGGGCGCACCTTCTTCGCTGTGTGCAGTAAATTGCACTGCGGGATCATCACAACAGAAGGTGTATGGGTAGCGCCTCAGAATGAACCTCTTTATTCCACCTGGCAAATTCGATTCCTGAGTACGGCCCACACCCAACCCATGGCTGTCATGACACGAGTGGGATACTATCAGGATCGTGACAAAAACATTCAAATTGGACTCATGGATCTTGATGGAAAGTGGCTCATTGATCCAGCACAAGAGGGGAGTTTTCTTCTCTACGAATCACAGGCATTCATCGAACAGGACGAGCCTTTTGCTCTGTACAGGCGGCCAAGCATACCACTAAATGAGCCATTTGGGTTCTCCAGTACGTCTTGTGAGTTCATATCGCTTCGCACCGGGCAGAAACTCAATCAAGTCGACCTGGAAGCATGCCATGACTTGCAGGACAGCGAATCAGGAACAAAGCTCTTCCCCGTCAAACCGACGGATTCTGGCGGCTTGTGGGGTTACATGAACCTCGCTGGTGAAATGGTCATCGCCGCACAATTTGAAGATGCGGGTGTTTTCAACAACGAACGGGCTGCCATCAAACGAAACGGTCTTTACGGCTACATCGACATCCAGGGGCAGGAAATCATCAAACCACAGTTCCTGTGGGCTGGATTCAGAGATGGAGACATGCTGGTTAAGTATAGTCTCGAACAGGCCAGGGTGCTTTGCAACGGAGCCTGGGGAACTTTCAAACTAAGCGCCGATGTCAGATCTGCCTGCAAAGACAAGTTCAAAAAATGGGCGCAGGCACAAAGAATATGCTTTGACAAGGAAAGTTGTGAGTTTCAGGAATGTTATCCCAATGATGGAGACACAACGACCGAAATGGCGATGGCAGAAGCAGGCTTTGCCCCTTCCCTGTGCGAAGAGTGCAGTGATACAACTCAATTCTGCGAATGGTTTAATGATGATGACGAGGAACCTCCGAGATCAGGGAGGACACTTCACTTTGGCTGGGCGCTTATCGACGCGCAAGACCAACTCCGAGTCAGACCCAATTTTGAAGGAGAAATCAACGACGAAGTCAGATCTGGTTTTGTCAACGGACTGGCCCGCATCCGTAAAAACAATCTGTACGGTTACATCGACGAATCCGGCACAGAAGTTATCCCGCCGCAATTTAAATCAGCAGAAGAGTTTACCAGGGGCACGACATTATCCAGAAATGAACGCATAAAGATCGAACTTGCGCCAGATCACATCCAAAAATTGTGCAACCGCTCAGACCAGGTGCCTCAATCGAATAACCCAAAAGTCATTGCCTCATGTACAAATCTCAAGAAATCAAAACCGACTGCCTTTGAAAGCTGCATGACAAATGCAAATCAATGTCACCTTGGCCCTCTTGCAGCACTCATTGACAACCAGGGTAAATTTATAAGCCGTTTTGATTACACGGACATCAGAGAATTTCATGAAAACCGGGCTATTGTTAAACGATACGATCGTCATGGCTACATTGACGAGAACGGCAACGAAGTGATCGAGCCTATTTGGGAAAGACCCTCCCCATTCACCCATGGTGCAGCACGCGTCTATCACATCAGTAATGTACGATGGCATGCAAACTACTTTGACTTGAATGGCAAACACCTTGCGAAAGAATACTGCCTCACCGAGATGTTCTCACCGCCCCTCATCACTGGTGTAACATCATGTTACCAAACGGTGCAAGGCTACGTCGATGCAAATCTCAATTTAATTCGCAGCTCTGCCAGCAACACAGCTGACAATGCTCACCGATGGGTTGCCGACACCCAAATCGGTGGATACGGGCTTGTCGATGCCAATGGCCAATGGCTTGTATCCTACCGTATCACAAATGAACCCATGCCAACCCAGTCTGGGTTTACAGCCTTCAGCATACCAAAGCACATTGGCCTCGACAACGACCTTGGGTGGATCAACGCAGCCGGTCAAATCATCTGGCCTCCTCACTGGAACACACCTTGCACCGATACGCGAGGTATTGTAGTTTGGCCAGAGGGTGCATGTATGGATAAACAGCTCAAAATTACACAAACGCACTTTTATGCAACGCATCTGTTGGTCAATTGAGAAAGGAACGGCAAGTCATGGACAAGCATAATGATAACACTGATGAAATCAAACAGGAATTGGCCGCAGATGGCAGTCCTTCTGGTATAGAAGCCGAAGAATACACACCATATCCTTTTGATGCAGATAAAATATCCATCACCAACCAAAAAATGTCACTTTCCAATGTCATAAGAAGAATCAAGAGAGGTCTGATCCGTGCAGCCGACATTCAACGAGACGAAAACCTTTGGGATAAAGGCAAAAAGAGCAGATTGATCGAATCTCTTATGCTCAAAATACCACTGCCGCTTTTTTATGTTGCCCGCAACACAGACGACGTTCTAACCATCGTTGATGGCCTGCAACGAATAAGTGCCATTCGAGAATATGTATCAGAAGATTCTAAAGCAAAATTTAACGCACTCGAATTTCTGACTGAATACAACGGCAAAATATACAAAAATTTGCCAGAGAACATGAAAATACGAATCGAGGAAACCGAGCTGGATTTTGTCATCATTGAGCCAGACTCGCCACCAGAAGTGCAGCGCAATATATTCAAACGCCTGAATACTGGCGGCCTGCCCTTAACTGAACAGGAAATTCGACACGCATTATATTATGGCCCTGCGACCGCTCTTCTAAAAGAACTCGCTGATTCCGAAGAATTCATACGTGCCACTGGTGAAAGCATTAAAGACAGCCGAATGGCAGGACAGGAAATGGTCTTGCGTTTTTTGGCATTTTCTATCTTTGGTACTGAGAAATACCTCAACAATAATATGGATACCTTCCTCTCCTCGGCAATGGAAAGTATTAATTCGAACCAAATTCTCATCTATTCAAACAGACAAAAAACCAAAACAAAGATTGTTACACTCAAAAAGGCAGGTATTGATGTCGAAGCTCTAAAAGAAAAATTCAAGCTTGCCATGACTCGCGCTGCAAAGCTGTTTGAAGACCATGCTTTCAGAAAATCAACACCCGTTGATAGGAGCAGAAGAAGACCTATCAATAAATCACTGTTCGAAGTGTGGGCATCCATCTTGGCAGACATGGATGAGCAGCAATTTAACAGACTCTTGAGAAGGCGCAAAAGACTCTACAAAACACTAAACTGTGCTTTCAAAGATAAAAGCTCAACACTGACTAAAAACACAAGCACAGATACCCATAGTATCGCCAGCGTAACTGGACGTTTTGAGGCAGTTTTGAAAATTGTAGTGGAAATCACGCAGGAGACAAACGAATGATAACAGATCTTTCGATGAAAAACTTCAAAGCATTCGAGGATGAAGCACTTGAACTCGGCTCACTGACGATACTGACCGGCCTCAACAGTTCTGGCAAGAGTTCAGCCATACAAGCGCTTCGGCTTATCAACGAAGGAAAAACGCTCGCTGGTCTTGGCTCACTCCGAGAATACGTCAGAAATGATTCAAGCGAATCAAGCATCGCATGCACTCAAAAAACAAAAAACAGCCGGAAAGAGCTAAGGCTTTCTTTCAACCGCCACTCAGCCATTATCTGCTCTAACGACAAACACCTCGCTGATATTGTGTCATATATCTCAGCAGATCGTCTCGGCCCAAGAAATACCCTGCCCTTAAGTATTAGCAATGACGTTCAGACTGTGGGCAACGATGGCGAAAACATCATAGATTTTCTGCATATTGTTGAAACTGGTGATTCGGTATTACTTGTTCCTGCTGCCCTTGCCCTTTCGGGTACAGGCGTAAGAAACAACATACAGGAATGGCTCCGCGTCATCTCTCCTGGTGTCAAATTCGACTATGAACGCTATGTACATGCCGATATGGGAAGAACAGAATTCAATGGGCATCGCTCTGTGCATGTCGGGTATGGGCTATCCTGCACGCTTCCCATTATTGCAAGCATTTTAGTTCATGCCAGTCAATTATCCGCCGGCGATATCAAGACAGCGCTTCTTTTGCTGGAAAATCCAGAAGTTCACCTGCATCCTTCAGGTCAAACCAAGATGGGCGAAATGCTGGCTTATGCGGCATCATGCGGGCTGCAAATCATTGTGGAAACGCATTCCGATCATCTGCTGAACGGCGTCAGAATCGCCATCAAAGAAGGGAAACTTCGCCATACAGATGCAAAATGCTACTTCTTCAAAGCTGACGCTGCCAGCGCTCCCACAAAAGTTGAACGCCTGACCATCGATCAATACGGCATGCTCGATCACTGGCCCGATGGTTTCTTCGATGAAATGGAAAAAAGTCTCATGCAACTGATTTAGAGGGAAACATGGAGCTCTATTTTAATCCCTACCCAGGCCCTGCTCAAAGTATGGAAGATGGCATACAGCTAGTCGTCAATGCCGCAGACGCTCTGTTTCGACTGCAAAAGAGCCTACAAAAGATCCTATTGTCTGGCACGTTTTCAAATGCAGAATTCGACAGACCTTCCAATTTTGTCCTCATCAGAGAGGCGCAAAGCACCTTTAGAATTCAAGATACGTTTAACAAGGCAAAAGCAGGGGAGCGCGAAAAAATCAGACTGCTGCTTAACGTACTCAGCAAAGGCAAAGTCATCAGCCTAAATGACGTCGAATGTGTTGAGGACTGGGTGATCAAAAGCGTTGGTGCCCCTGCGCCGGTTTTGGAAATTGCCGCCAAAAACAGGGCCATCGCATTGACCATCCCCACCGAACCTGAATGGCGGGTCGATCGGATCGAATTCGACAATCGAGACGATTTTTTGCACAATTTATGGGGGCAAAAAGATCTCTCCCAACTCACGGCCCATTGCGCAGACTCACTTACCAACCCCATAGAACGGTTTTCTGCCAGATACGCCGCCATATTTTGCGACGGTGCACTCAACTCAGCTCCAGAACATTCACTTTGGGACAGCTTTGGTTTTTTCCAAAATATGGACAAGGCAAAGGCGCGTGGATACCATGTTGACAGCGATTTGATAAAGAATGTCGCCGACACAAAACACGGGACCTTGCTTGAGCTGCGCTGTTACGGCTTCGGGCAGAGAATTTTTTTCGTATTCAGAAAGAATGCCATGCCTGCGATACTGATTGGCGGATTTTACGAAAAAAACGGAGGAACCAGCCAAAACACGGCCATTAATGATGCCCAAGAGCGAATTAACCAATATGTCGAAGGGTAAAATATGGACAAACCATATGTCGAAGGGTAAAATATGGACAAACCAATTGGGTTGACGCCGCAGACAAGAGCCGTATACTTTAAAGGCCTTCCAACAGGATATTGCGCCGATGGACAGGCACCGAAACAGCTATCGCTTTCGTAGATAAGGAAATACATTAATGGCAAGAATTGAAGGCTTTAGGATTCGCAACTTTAAGTCTTTGCGCGACATAACGCTCGGTCGCCTATGGAACAACAAGGGCACTGGCGAATTAACGGCAATGACCGCAGTCATTGGAAAAAATGGCGCAGGCAAGAGCTCATTATTCGACGCATTTGGTTTTTTAGCGGATTGTCTGAAAATGGGTGTTGAAGAAGCCTGCGACACAAAAGGACGCGGTGGCTTCGAACGTATGATCTCGCAAGGCGTTAATGAATCGATCATGTTTGAGGTGTATTATCGCGAAGAACACAAGGAACGTCCCATCACATACGAAGTTTCATTTGCATTGGACGACCATCAGCGACCGTATGTTAAAAGCGAGCGTTTGCGTCAACGCAGAAAAGGACAAGAGAGAGGTTACCCATTTTCCTTTCTCATTTTAGAAAATGGGCGCGGCCTTGTATGGAAAGCTGAAGATGCCGGTCTTCAGGAACAACCCACCGCACAGTCGTTAGATATTGACAAATTAATGCATGAAGAATCCAACGAAAGAGAAACCATTGAATTAGAAGATAACCGTAAACTCGGCATTGCCACATTGGGTGCGTTGAAACAACATCCAAGAATTTCCGCTTTCCGAAATTTTATCGAAGGTTGGTATCTTTCGTATTTTACGCCCGATGCTGCGCGCAGTTTACCCATGGCAGGTCCGCAAAAGCATTTAAATATGCATGGCGACAATATCGGCAATGTTGTTCAGTTCATGGAACGTGATCACCCGGAACAATTTAAAAAAATACTTGACGACATCGCTAAAAAAATACCTGGCATAGATAAAATTTCTACAGAACGAATGCCTAATAGCCAACTATTGTTAAAATTTAATGACAAAGGTTTTGTCAATCCATTTTTTGCCCAACAGATGTCAGATGGCACGCTAAAAGTATTTGCTTATCTGTTGCTGCTCTCCGACCCAAAACCGCCTCCATTTATTTGCATAGAAGAACCCGAAAACGGCCTTTACCATAAACTGCTCGAAATTCTCGCGAAACAGTTTCGAGATCATGTCACAAACAACAAAAATAAATCCCAAATTTTTATCACCACACATCAACCTTATTTTATTGACGCATTAGAACCAAAGGAGGTTTGGATCTTAGAAAAAGATGTTGACGGTTTTTCAAGAATACGCCGGGCAAGCGAAGACCCAACTATAGAAGGTTTGGTAAAGGAAGGGCTCCCCCTCGGTGGACTATGGTACAGCGACTATTTGGAGCGAAGTTAATTCATGCATTTTGAAATCCTGACTGAAGATCAGTCGAGCAAAAAAGCGATGAAATTCTCATGCCAAAGCTCCTTGGAGATAGCGCAACATACAAGATTCATTCCTACAAAGGCATTGGCCACCTTCCAAAAGGTTTAAAGCCCAAAAGCGACGCCAGAAAACGCATACTGCTGGATCAATTGCCCCGCTTATTGCAAGGCTACGGACATACGCCACACTATGGAACCATTGTCATCATTTGTGATTTGGACGATAAGGATAAGCAGGTATTTTTATCAGAGCTCAATAGTGTTCTTGCAGCATGTCATCCAAAACCGGCTGCAACACTTTTCTGCATTGCTGTCGAAGAATTCGAAGCATGGTATCTTGGAGACCTTAATGCCATTCGTAAAGCGTATCCCAAAGCCAAAGACAGCATTTTGAGTAAATACATAAACGACTCAATTTGCGCCACATGGGAACTTCTTGCAGATGCCGTTTATCCTGGCGGTTCTAAAGCACTGTCTGAAAAAAGCTGGCAGGCAGCAGGTGAGCAAAAATCCAAATGGGCTGAAACCATAAGCCCTCACATGGATGTTGAAAACAATGCGTCACCAAGTTTTAACTTTCTCCGTCAGCAACTGCGAAGTGCCGCCGGATAAGCAACTGGAATTGATACAGCCCACCCCTCACGAAAAAAACAGAGCCAATTTCGTCTAGAACGTTTCCAGCTTAAGACTACACTCCATCTGCTCACAAAGCGCGAGGCACCG
This sequence comes from Pseudomonadota bacterium, assembly GCA_009786045.1. Taxonomy (GTDB): domain Bacteria; phylum Myxococcota_A; class Bradymonadia; order UBA4248; family UBA4248; genus WQTY01. The sequence continues at coordinate 15,183 of WQTY01000006.1, forward strand.
GCACGATGGCGGATAAAATTGCCCGTCCTCAGATCCGAAAACGCTTCTTCCAGCTCTTCTTCCGTGTTCATCACAATGGGCCCGCCCCAGGCGACGGACTCTTTTATCTTGCGCCCGGAACAAAGCAACCATCGGCAGGGAGCATCTGCCAAAGCATGCACCGAAATGGCATCTCCCTCTTCTTCAAACAAAACCGCCGACTTCTCGGCATAGGCTCTCCCATCAATGACAGCATCACCGAGGAGGAGAAAAACAAAGACATTCTCATCCGGGTGAACAGGAATCGTCGCCTGGTGAGAAGCCTTAACCGTGACATCACAGATCGTCACTGGCCAATGTGGCGGCTTTACTCCCTCAACCTCGGCATATGTACCCGCCAACACGCGAACCAAACCAAAATCTGTCTCCGCTACCCCAACCTTATCTTTCGTGACATCAAAGTAAGCAGGTTGTGTCATCTTCTCAGTTTTCGGCAAATTCAGCCACAATTGTACCCCCAGCAGCCACTCGGCCGCCTGCGGCATTTCTTCGTGCATAATCCCGCTGCCTGCCGTCATCCACTGGCTGTCTCCGCCTCGAATCACACCAGAATTTCCAAGGCTGTCCTTGTGAATAATCTCACCCTCTGCGAGATATGTTATCGTTTCAATCCCTCTGTGCGGATGCATCGGAAACCCCTTGATGTAATCGCGAGGCGTCTTCGAATCAAACGAATCAAGCATCAGAAACGGATCATAATCACGAACTGTCTCACCACCCAAAACACGTACCAGGTGTACACCCGCACCATCCACAGTGCGCTGACCAAGAACGACCCTTTTGACTTTTCTTAAAATCATCGTCACACCTCCTTGACGTTGTCCACCACACCCTACAGCGCTATCGTCAACGCCACCGGGCAGTGATCACTCCCAAAAATGCCGTCAAAAATCTGAACTTCCTGGATCTTGTCCTTCAAACGTTCCGACACGACGAAACAGTCGATTCTCCAGCCCACATTTTTAGCGCGCGCCTGTCCCATATATGACCACCAAGTATAAGCATCCTGTTTATCGGGATAAAGCCAGCGAAACGCATCACAAAACCCCGATGCCAGCAACGCCGTCATCTTGTCTCGCTCTTCCATCGTAAACCCGGCATTGCGCTTATTCGCCTTCGGATTCTTCAGATCAATCTCCCTGTGCGCCACATTCAGGTCACCACACAGAATCACCGGCTTTTTCTCATCCAAACCCACAAGATATGCCCGAAAATCATCCTCCCACTGCATCCTGTACGATAACCTTGTCAGTTCGCGCTGTGCGTTGGGCGTATAAACATTGACGAGGTAAAAATCGCCGTAATCGAGCGTCAGAACTCGCCCCTCCTGGTCATGCGCCTCTATGCCAAGCCCAAGCTGAACAGCATGAGGCACACGGCGCGTAAACACCGCTGTCCCTGAGTAACCCTTCTTCTGAGCGCTGTTCCAGTACTGCGCAAACCCCGGCAAATCGACCTCGGCCTGCCCTTCCTGCATCTTTGTCTCCTGAAGACAAAAAACATCGGCATCAAGCAGGCTGACTGCCTCCATAAAACCCTTCCCAAGGCACGCCCTGAGCCCATTGACATTCCACGTGATGATTCTCATCCCACCATCCCAGTGCCGCCGCTTCCCGAAGCGGCGATATTCAAATCAACCAATATACTAAACAGTTTATCGCACCCCCTACAAACGGTCAACGGATTTCTCTCAGAACAACTCATTCTCTCAAGTCCCCTGCGATATTTCATACCGCTTTTCAGACAAAAGTTATCGCCTTTGCGTGAAAATCGTTGCCCTTTGTGATGATTTTTTAGAGGGGGCAAGCCCCCTGCGCCGCTATTGGCCACAACCCCCCGTCGCCTGCGGCGCCACCCCCTTTGTGAAAGGGGGCAGTGGCCAATACGCGTCTACCCCCTATGCGGGGCTCAAACGCCGCCCCGCAACACCCGGCTAAACAAAAAAAAGGCGC
>WQTY01000007.1 GCA_009786045.1 Pseudomonadota bacterium
CCCCACACTGTCTCCTCCCCCCGACCCCGTGCAAGCCTCCTCTGCAGCGCTGTCTTCCAAGGGGCGAGGGCCGGCTCGCCATCGCGCGCCCACCTGTCTGCCTCCTTCCGAACGCGAGCTGGGCGTCCTGCATGCCATCGAAAGTGCCCACGATGAGGATGGCGAGAGTACGATTGTCGTCTCGGCGCTCAGCGATGCTGTGCTGCCAGCGCCGTCTGTCTTTCCAAAGCAGGCGCTCATATCCGGGCAATATACTGCGGATGTGCTCATTCATATCCTCAAATTCAGCAGGCTCATGGGACAGAACATGGCACTCGAAGTGACAGACGCCCCACGCACAATTGTCCTGCTCGTGGATGCGGGGCGTGCTGCCTGGGGTGAAATCCTGACTTCGCCCAATGTACAGGGGTATTCGGAATTTCTGAGAGGTCTGGCGTTTGGCACCAGCCTGTCGGCCGAAGCCATTGAGGGGCTCATGCACCAGGGTTTGGACATGCTCACTGCCGTCACTTCACTCGGCATGCAGCCCGCTTATTTCTCCGTCTGCGAACGCTTCATTATGGAAGCGATCACCACTATCCAGGCATTGCATGGGAAGCCTTATGCCGTGTATGAGGGTATTCCCGAACGATACCACAGGCTTCAGACCGAACGCCCGGCACTGGGAATAGATGTCAGCCAGCAGGTGTTTGATTTATGTCGCACCGGGCAGGATACAATGTCCGTACCCAATGCCTTCAGGTTTGCCAAATTCGTCGCACGGCCCCATCGAACGCCATGGAATGCTTCCATACAGCTCAACCCCCAGGAAACTTCCGTCCAGGCATCGCTCCAGTCTCCAACGGCGCTGGAGCGCATCCAGTCCCACGATGCACTGCCATTGCCAGGCCTGTTGTACCGCCTTGTTCTGTTCGAATTTGTCGATGTTGCCATGGGTGTGGTAGACCAATGCTGTCGGATTGTGTAAGACACACGAAGCTAAACGTGCTGAGTCCATCCAGGCGGCATGTATCAATCACGGACGATGAAGGATGATCATGAAAAATCTGGCAAGATTACTGACAATCATATTGCTGGGCTGCCTCTTCTCGGTTTCCCCTTTCTGGCTCGCAGAAGCTACACCCCAAAAATCGACCGCACAAACTGCCAAAGTGACGATTACCTATGTCGTCAAAAAGGGCGACAGTCTCGATAAGATTGCCAAGCAATACGGCGTTCCCGTCAACGACATTGTTCGATGGAACAATCTCTCGGATGCTTCACGTATCCAAATAGGCCAAAAGCTTAAAATACGCGTTCCAAAGGGATCAGCCGCCGCCAGCGCTGCCAGCGCCGCCAGCACCGGGGGATCAAGCGGAACAAAATCCGGAGGAGACACCAGGGCTGCGGCTGCCGCTACACAGGACATGTTCTATATCGTCAAAAAAGGCGATACCCTTGGGAAGATAGCCAGAAAAACCGGCGTCTCCGCCGAGCAGCTCAAAAAGCATAACCCTGATCTGCGAAAGAATCCTGACAGACTGCGCGTCGGCCAGAAACTCGTCCTTGAGGTTAACCGATTTTCAGGCCAGACAGGCGTCTCCCGGGGGCTGGCAAACAATGGTTCCCTTGTGGGTGGTATCCAGTTGCCCGCGGGATCAGGCTACATCGTGCGCAATCCCAAACGCAGCTACGGCACGGCCCTCACCGTTGGCATCATCATGGATGCCATGGCAGACTATGCCCGAAAGTATCCTAAAGGGCCTCGCTATACTGTGGGTGACCTGTCAGCAGAAAAAGGCGGCAGACTTGTCCCGCACCTGTCGCATCAGTCAGGGCGCGATGTCGATATCAGCTATATCAGCAAGCACAATAAAGAGAACGCCGGTTTTGCGCGGATGAATGCTTCGAATTTCGATGCCGAAAAAAACTGGCACCTCCTTGAGTACTTCATCAAAACCGGAAAAGTGCAATACATCTTCGTCGACTACGACCTGCAGAAGCTGCTCTACGAACAGGCTAAAAAGCAGGGCTATACCGATAGCCAGCTCAAGGGCATTATGCAGTACCCCAACGGCCGCAAAAGCTACCACGCGATCATCCGGCACGCCAAAGGGCATGCCGATCATTCGCATGTTCGTTTTGTCTGCGCCGGCACAGATGTGAATTGCCATTAGGCCTGTCAGAATATCGTCTGGGGTAATTGCTGGTTAGTGCTGATCCTCCAAAGGAGAAGGGGGAAGTATGTTTAAGGAGGGAGCATGAAGCCAACGTTTGAGTCGTATCTGGCAAGCGTGTTTGGTGACGATCTGGCATCTTTTCTGGGGCACGGGACATTGGGTGAGTTCATTCGTGTCAACCCTCACCGCACGACAATCGAGGCTGTCGAAACCGTACTGGGAGCCTATGGATTTGAAACACAGCGTGTGGAAGGCGTCAGCCAGGCGCTGCGTCTGCTGCGCATGCCCTATGATCCGACCCTTTGTCTGCACCATTTTGCCGGCTGGTACGTCAAGCAGAGTTTGAGTTCCCAGCTTCCCGTTCACTTCCTCGATCCCAGGCCTGGCGAAAACATCATCGATCTATGTGCCGCACCCGGCTCGAAAACGACACAGATTGCCACCGCCATGGGCCATAAGGGCTGCCTGTATGCCAACGATTTGGCGGGCAAGCGCATGACGCCGCTGGCTGCGCGTCTGGATGCCACCCACGTTTCTCACGCAGTGCTCTACAACCGGGCTGCCGAACGCCTGACGCATATCCTGCCCCCTATTTTCGACCGAGTTCTGGCCGATGTGCCATGCTCCGGGCTGGGCAATGTCATGGCGCTGCCCGAAAATCGCTCGCGCTACGAGCGTGCCAAAAACCCTTCTGCCATGTCCCATTTGCAGTATCGCATCCTTTTAACCGGCTGCCGCCTTCTGCGCGTGGGGGGGCGATTGGTGTACTCAACCTGCTCGCTCGATCCTCACGAAAACGAAGCGGTCATCCAGGAAGTGGTCAGCCGCCTGCCATTCAGGCTTCTTGAGCCCCCTGATGTTGCCGGCCTGTGCCTGCGAGAGGGGCTGACGTCCTGGCAAGGCGAAACCTACGACGCATCTCTTGCGCGCTGCCGGCGAGTAAGGCCGTGGGAAAATGACACACAGGGATTTTTTGTGGCTGTACTGGAAAAAACCGACGAGCTTATGCCCCGGCTTCGGCATCACGACCCAGAGGCCAATCGAATCCAAACGCTCGGCATCAACGCGCCCGAGGTCGCGGCCATCCTTGAGAACATTGAGCGCTACTATGGGGTTGAGCCCGAAGTTTTTGCACCTTTCCGATTCCTCGTCACCCCGCGCGCCATTCATTGCCTGGATCAGCACTGGGACAGCGTCATCGAAGGTTACCAGCGTGCCGGTACTTGCCTGGCCAAAAAAAGAGGCGGTATCTGGCGCATGAGCCACACGATGATTCAGCGCATGGGAAAAAACATCCGGCGAAACATGATTTGGCTCAATGACGCGCAGATGGCCGAGATTTGTGCCACGGGCGAGATCGATGTGGATACGCTGCCAGAATCGCCCTACCCGGTTCTCTGTTACGAGCCGCTTGGATGTCTTGCCAACACCTACGATCTGGGAAATCGCCGCATTTGCTGGAAACGCGCCTACCATTACCACTGCCTTCCAGGTCAGATGACTGCGGGTATCGCGCCCCATGACGGATATCGAAAGCGGGATATTTGACATCTGCTGCTGTTTGCGTTTAACTAGCAGATCAGCGCAGGGTTGCAGCAGACGGGCAGCCAGATTTTGGTGACAATTACCGATGATTCCAGGTGGGTAGCTCATGTCCTTCTTTAATTACACGACCAAAGAGATTGTTCTGAAAATTGTCTATTACGGACCGGGGTTGTGCGGCAAGACCACCAATGTCAAGCATATCTATTCGGCGACGAACGACGATACACGCGGCAAGCTCATCAGCCTCGAAACGCAGCAGGAACGTACGCTGTATTTCGACTTCCTGCCGATCGAGCTGCCCGAAATCCGAGGATTTAAGACACGTCTTCACCTCTATACGGTGCCCGGTCAGCTGTTCTATTCCAACAGCCGCCGTCTGATCATGAAGGGTGCAGATGGCGTGATTTTTGTTGCCGACAGCCAGGCAGAGCGTCTGGAGGCGAATCTCATCTCAATGGATGACCTGCTGGATAACCTGGCAGCGTATGGCTATGACATTGAGAAGATTCCCTTTGTAATTCAGTATAACAAGCGCGACTTGCCCAACGCACTTCCGATCGACAAGCTGCGCTCGGAGATTAACCGATGGTATCCGAAAGTGCCTGACTTTGAGGCAGTGGCTTCGGATGGCGCAGGTGTTTTTGAGTGTCTCAAGACCGTCGTCAAGATGATCCTCGTTGACCTGAAGAAAACAGGCAAGTAACGCGTTTTCATCATCGGCCCGGGGGGCAGACGTGGCCAAATCTGAAAGCATGTGGCATATCGGGCCATCGGATATTCTGTACGAAGATGATGCCGTCATCGTCGTCAACAAACCGAACGGCCTGCCTGCTCAGGCGACGCTGGATCCTGCTCGGGATCACTGTTTTGCATCGGTCATGCGCTACCTGAATGGCGGATATGCCGGGTTGCACCATCGATTGGATGCGGCAACTTCAGGTGCGATTTTACTGTCAAAATCTCAGGCAGCCAACGCTTCGCTGAGCCGCCAGTTTCAGACACACACCATCCGCAAAGGCTATGTAGCCATAGGCTGCGGCCAGGGAGTGGAGGCAATGTGCGTTGGTTCGCACAGGCGGCTGGAGAATGGCATCGGGGAAGGCGCGCGCATTCGCGGTGTACAGATGTTTTGCGTTGGGGGGAAAAAAGCCAGGCGCGCTGTGACGGATATTACCTGCGAATCTGCGTGGTACATGCGCGATGGTGTGGTGGGCTGTTTTTTGTGTCAGCCGCAAACGGGCAGGACACATCAGATTCGCGTTCACATGGCAAGCCTGGGGCTTGGCATTGTCGGTGATCCGCTGTACGGCGACGGCGGCCTGAGAAGTCTCCGTGCCATGGCACCCGGGAGATTGTGCCTGCATGCATCGTGGATAGCTTTTGAACACCCGCTGACGGGTGAACCTCTGCATGTTGCCTGTGAAACACCACCCGAGATGATCACGTTTATGAAAAAAATCGCACAGGCAGGCAAACCCATCGCAGCCTGCACACAAAACAAACCATGCTGAAACAGGTCAAAAATGCGGAACTGCCAATAACGGTTGACCGGATGGGCTTTCTTTTGGTAGGTTCCCACGTCGTTTTGCCTTGACAGAATTAGGATTTGTCGAGGCGCCATTACCCTAATGAAAGAATTGAGTCGAATATGCCTGAAACGTTCAGTATGCTTCTGCCATTTATCATTCTCATTGCCGTGTTTTGGCTCTTCTTTATTCGCCCACAGTCCAAGGCAGCAAAAACGCGCCAGGCAATGCTGAGCGCTTTAAAGGCTGGAGATAAGGTGGAGACTGTAAGCCGGGTCACCGGTGTTGTCGTTTCGGTTCAGGATCAGCACCTCGTTCTTAATATCGGGGAAGGGGAGCCGGTTCGTATTCGCATTCACCGAGACGGCGTAGCTCGCGTGATTGAGAACAAAACGTTGGAAACAGCCTAGCCTGTTTCAGCGCCATGGCTGCATCCCGGATTGCCCACAATGATGGGAAACCTTGAGGAGAGTATTGGCACCTGTTGAGTGTAGCGCAGCATTGCCTGTGCAAAAATATCGTTTCATTGGAATCGCCTCGATCGTATTCAGATGGGTGTGCCCCGCACAGGGACGAACGATGGGTACGCAAGGGGTTGGCGAACAGCTTAAGCAGTGTGAGGTTACGCGATGTCGCGAAGTTGGTGGCTTAAATCCGCCTTTTTGATTTTCATGGTTGTGGGGTCGCTCGTCGTTCTGACGCCGACGCTTATCGAAATGGTGCTTTATCCTGAATCCTCCGAGGACGCCGTCTCCGAAGACGGCGCCAGGGTTCCGCCTCTCCCGGAATGGTATGAGGCCATCCCTGGCTGGCTCAAGGCACCAACCCTCTCGCTGGGGCTAGACTTGCAGGGCGGCTTAATGCTTCGCTACTCCGTCGATATCGACTCGGCCATCAATGACAAGATGTCAGCCAATGCCGCCAGCATTCGCGGCCGCCTCATCGAAATGACACAACGAAGCATCGAATATCGCCTCGATCGGGCTCAGCACCAGGTGACCTTCACCTTCGACAAGGCCGAAGATGCCACAAAGCTGAACACCGACTTCCTCTACGACTATCCGATGCTTGCAATTGTGGGTTCTTCCGGAAATACGGTCACACTTGGCCTCAAAGCCGGTTTTTTGAGAGAATCCGAAGCATCGTCGGTTCAGCAGGCGGTAGAAATTATCCGCGAACGAATTGACGGCCTGGGCGTAGCTCAGCCAAGTGTTCGCGTCGAAAGCGGACGCAACATCGTCGTCGAACTCCCCGGCCTGTCGCGCACGCGCGTAGCAGCTGCCGAACGGCTCATCTCAACCACCGCAGTGCTGACCTTCAAACTCGTAGCAGATCGCAGCGAATCACTGTCGCTGTTCACCACGCTGAGCCAGCGCTCACCCGAACAGCACGGCATTCTGATTGCCAGCGGAACCCTGCGCGCAGATGATCGAATCGACCCAGATACCGGGCGCATCATCATGACCGGAAGAGACATTCTCAGGGCCTTCGTGCTGGAGCATGAAAATGAAATCCCGGCAGGGCGCCAGATCGTCTATGAGCGGATCGGCCTTCAGGAACGGAAACAGGAAGTCGCAGAAGGCATAGATGTCACCGCGCTCCCGGCGAGCTGGCGCCTGCGCCTGGTTCGCACAGACTTGCCCACCCTTACCGGTGAAAATGTCGAAACCGCTTACCCCGCAAGCAATCCAGATACCAACATGCCGTATGTCTCCCTCAAGCTCGACAGGAGCGGCGGAGACACATTCTACGAACTGACCAAGCAGCATGTAGGCGATCAGCTGGCCATCCTGATGGACGACACACTTGTGAGTGACCCCGTGATCCGAAGTGAAATCCCCGGTGGCAACGTATCCATCGAGATGGGACGCGGCAATCGCCATGATACGCTGCTTGAGGTCAACAATCTGGTCGTTTCACTGCGTTCCGGTGCTCTCCCCGCTCCCATTCGCCAGGAGTACAAAACACTGGTTGGCCCGTCTCTGGGCATGGATGCCATTGAATCGGGCGTAAAATCGCTGATCATTGGTTTTGCCCTCATCTTCCTGTTTTTCTCGATCTATTACAAAGCCTCGGGCATCATCGCCTCCATGGCGCTCATGCTGAACGTTCTCTTTGTCCTCGCAGGTATGGCAAGCATCGGCGCCGTCCTGACACTGCCGGGTATTGCAGGTATCATCCTGACGGTTGGTATGGCCAATGATGCCAACATCATTGTATATGAACGCATCCGGGAAGAGCTGCGGGCGGGAGAAACCGTCAGAAAGGCTGTTATCATCGGCTACGAAAAGGCACTCTGGACCGTTCTGGACGCCAACATTACGACAGCCATTGCCGCCGTCGTCCTGCTTAACTTCGGCTCCGGCCCAGTGAAAGGGTTTGCAGTCACTTTGCTCCTGGGTCTCATATCGACAGTCTATACGGCGTTCTATGTAACGCGCACCGTGTTCGAACTCCGCGTTCGCGTCAACAGCGAACAGATGTCGATCTAGGACAGCTCAGGGCACCCTGCCTGCCCTGAGCTCGCCACCCCTCCCGTCCCATGAAAGTTAGGAATGACATACGATGGCTCAGTTAAAACTCATCAAACCCAATACTAAGATTCCATTCATCAAGCATCACAAGCCATTCACATTCGCGATTCTGGCGCTGGCAATCCTGGGCGTCCTTATCAGCTTTGTGATCACGCCAAACTGGGGCACAAGCTTCCGGGGGGGGACAGCCATCACGATGAGCTTCCTGGCACCCGTTTCGCCCGAAGAAGTGCGAACCCTTTTCGAACAGGATCCGCGTTTCGAAAGTATCTCGGTTCAGCGCATCGGCAAAGAAGAAGAGAATCGCTATATCGTGCGTACACGAACCACGACGACGCTGAATTGTGCCCAACTCGCAGCAGTTCAAAACGCACTGCCAGGTCAGATTCAGAAACTGACCTCACAGACAGTATCGATCCCCGGTTGGCCAACATGCAACCCCGACATCGAAGATGGCATTCGCGGCGATTTCTTTATCACGCTCGCTCTGTCAGAGGAAGCAGCAGCAGGCGGCACGGCTGCCCCCGTCGAAATTGCCACCCTCGAAACTTCGCTCAGAGCAGCAGGATTAGACGCCCATGTTGCCTATGACGAAACGACGAAGCGCTACCTCGTTAAGCCTGTGGGGCTCCAGGCCGTGGTCATTGAGATGCTCAATACGACTTTTGGTCAGCGATTCAATGAAAACAAAGGCCTCGACGAAATCGTCACCGTCGGTGCTGATGTCGGCGACAAATTTCGAAACGATGCCATCCTGAGCGTCTTTCTCGCCCTTGGCATGATGCTCCTCTACATCGCCATTCGCTTTGATACCCGCTATGCACCGGCCGCCGTTATCTCATTCACGGCCACAGCGCTGATATCATTTGGCATTCTGGTCGTATTCCAAATGGAAATCACACTCGAAACCGTCGCCGCCATACTTTCAGTCGTGGGCTACAGTACCAACGATACCATCGTTAACTTCGATCGCATTCGCGAGAATCTGGCATCCAGTGACAAGGACACCACCCTGGCACAGGTCGTCAACCGCTCCATCAATGAATGTCTGAGCCGAACCATTATCACGAGCCTGACAACCATGATGGCCATCGCCCCCATGGCGATCCTCGCCACAGGCGCGACGCGCGACTTCGCCATCATCATGTGCATTGGCGTCGTTTGGGCCAGCATCAACTCTATCTTCATCAGCTGCCCCCTGCTTCTGTATCTCGATGAATGGTTCAAGCGCTACCAGAGCCGTGCCGAAGCACGCAAGACCATTGAACACGATCTGACGACAGGTCAATGACCATCCAACTCCAGTGTCACCGCGTGCGGCAGTCTCTTCATCGGACAATCGCACGTCGGTGGACACATTCTCAGGTAACAATGGCGCATGACAAAATCTGATGCGAAATACTGGAATCTTCGCGCTCTGGACAGTGAAGCAGTCGATTCCCTGGCAGTGGATCTCAACGAAACCCAGCTCCTGACAAGTGTATTGTATAATCGTGGCATCCGAACACCCAAAGATGCGGAAGCCTTCCTCCACCCCAGCATGCAGAATATCGCCGATTCCTTTCTGATGCTGAACATGTCCGCAGTGGTTGACAGCATCCTGGAAAGCCTGCTCGCCAACGAGACCATCCTGGTCTTTGGTGACAACGATGTCGACGGTGTCACCTCAACGACACTCGTCTACCAGTTCCTTACCCACCTCGGCGCCAACGCCCACTACTTCCTGCCACGGCGCAAGGAAGATGGTCACGGCTTCAATGACGACACCATCACAGCAGCCCTGAATTCATGCCAGCCAAATCTGGTTATCACTGTCGACTGCGGAACAAGCGGTGTGTCAGAGATCGCAGCGCTTCGCGCACAGGGTATCAAGGTCATCGTCGTCGATCACCACGCACCGCCTGAGGTCATGCCGGATACGCTCATCCTCAATCCAAAACAGCCGGGCGAAACCTTTCCCTATGACAACCTGGCAGCCGTCGGCGTTGCCTTTCACCTGGTCGCCGCCCTGGTTCAGACCTGCCGCGAGCGAAATCTTTGGCTGCACTTTGGCGTGAATGAACCCGATCTGCAGGACATGCTCGATTTGGTGTGCCTGGGCACCATCGCCGATGTGGTTCCCCTGCTGGGCGAAAACCGAACGTTCGTCTCCCTGGGCCTTGATGTCATACGAAAACGCAAGCGCAGCGGCATCGCAGCACTGCTCAGCGACGTAGGCGCCGATGACAAGTACATCACAGAGCGGACGATCTGCTATCGCCTCGTCCCCCGCATCAATGCCGCCGGCCGCGTCGGAGACCCCAACGAGTGCGTGGCACTGCTCACCGCCTACCGCTATACGACAGCCCAGGCCATCGCACGAAGCCTCGAAAATTATAACCACCAGCGACAGAATGCCGAAGCATCTATGATCAACGAGGCCATCGCCATCGCACAGCAACAGGTGCTCGAAGGTCGCCGCGTGCTCGTCGTCGCCCGTGAAAACTGGCACCAGGGCATTCTGGGTATCATCTCAAGCCGAATTCTGGACAAATTCTATAAACCCACCGTCGTCATCGCCATCAACGATGGCCGCGGCCGCGGATCCGCAAGAAGCCCGGAAGGATTCAGTATCCTCAACGCCTTTGCCAAGTGCAAAGAACTCATTGATGATTTTGGCGGCCACCACAGCGCCGCAGGCCTCAGCCTCCTCGCCGAAAATGTCGAAGCGTTCTCCAACAAAATCGAGCGCGTTGCAGGCGAACTCCTCGCCGGCGGATCCACCCCCATACGAAGCCTCGACATTGATGCCGAAGCAAACATCGCAGAGTTGCTCAGCCTCTGGCAAAATCAATACCTCGAATGGTTAGGCCCCTTCGGAACCGCCAACAAAGAACCGACATTTATCATCAAAGCCGTCCGCGTGATGCTCATCAAACGGCTCAATCACGCCTACGCCAGAGCCAAGGTCAGGCAAGACACAGCAACCCTGGCCCTGCACGTTCCCTCGGCATTGACCAGCGACATCAAGCAGGGTGACCTGCTGGATGTCGTCGTCACACCAAAATACGCCCCACACCGCGATTTTCCAGAATTCATTCTTCTCGCCGCGCAGCCCGCTTCCACAACCTCCGACACCAGCACCTGACTTCATCCGACGCCTCCGTTACCATTGCCGCTGCCAAAAGAAATCGCATGAGAAAACGTCGCCAGTACGCTTCATTGCGCTCCCAATCCAGATTGAGACTGCCAACCATCGTGATCATGACGCTCATTTTGCTTGGCATCCTCTTTTTTCGCAACGAAGTAAGCCAATGGATCGCCCAGGCCTTTGCCCCACAAACGCCCAGGATTGACGCCCATGCTGCTCCCACTTCCCCCGCTCCCACCACACACGACAGCCATGCCCCCCTCCCACCGCCAGCCCCTGCCCTGACCGGAACCGTTCTTTACCAGGCAAATAAAAACGCATCTCAACGAATCCTTCTCCTGCTCAGCCAAGGACGACAGCCATGACACCAATGAATCCAAATTGGCAAACTTACAAAACTGCCGAATTCGCCAACGACATCCCCGACGATGTCTTCCAATACCGCTCCGACGAAATCGACACCATCCTTGCCTGGCGCGACGCCAACCCCATCGACTACCCCATCGAAGTCGAAATCGGCTCAAACCGCGGACGATTCATCCTCGGTTTGGCACGCGCAAGACGCGATACCCACTTCCTGGGCATCGAACTCAAATCCTCACTATGCCGGCTCTCAGCCAACAAACTCGCACGCGAAGGCCTCACAAACGGAAAAATTCTAAACGCCGACGCCCGCCTGGCCATCCCCATCCTCTTCCAGCCCAACAGCCTCGGCGCCATCTACGTCCTCTTCCCCGATCCATGGTGGAAAAAACGACACGCCAGACGCCGCCTCCTCGACGACACCTTCTTCCAGCTCGCCCACAAATTCCTCCGCCCAAACGGCACCTTCGTCCTCAAAACCGACGTCCGCGACTATTTCGAAGCCGTTCGCAACCACCTCGCTGATTCCCCCCTGTTCAACCTCATCGACAATGCCGACATCCCACACCACGAGTCATGGGAACTCACCACGCGCGAGCGACACTGCGTGGCCGACAACACGCCTTACGACATGCTGGCCGCACAAAAAATCTAAAGGGGGCGTGGCCCCCTGCGCCGCTATCGGCACGTAGGGGCGAATAATCATTCGCCCAGGCGAACGCAGTTCGCCCCTACGTGCCGATACGCGTCTACCCCCAAGAGCGGGGCCTCAATCGCCGGCCCCGCAACGCCCCGCTTTTTTGTTTTTTTGTGGGGGAGCATTGCTCCCCCACACCCCCTGCAATGCTGCGCATTGCTTGTGGGTGAAGAGTAAAATGTTATTGTTTCTGGCAACATACCCTCGCCCTGCATACATTCGAATGCGCAACCATTTGGCTGATAAATGGAAAAATAATTTTCACAAAGTCTGCTTCTATGGCTATCAGACCGGCTCACCGGCACCATCCAAAGCCTCGGCAATGTTGAGCTTAAAGGTGATCGCTGTCACCGGGCGTCCCATGGCATCGAGCTTCTCCCATTGATTGCCGCGTGCATAGCGGCATTTCAGAAGACATCGCAGCGCCGGCACATTGTTGTCCGTCAGCGACACCGATATCCAGGTCACTGCCGGGTGAACCTCGCGCAAAAACTTTGGCAGCGTTTGTGTCAGGAAATGCGAACCGACACCCCTGCGATGGTATCCCTCATGCACCATGAACAGTGCCACACTTGCGGTTTTATGGTTTGGGAACCCCACAAAAGTATCGCACAGCGCCACAGGCTTTGGCGACAGCGTCGGCGCTTCAATGAGATGGAACCGGCGAAATACGCGTGATCCCTGAACCTGCGGCACCTCCACGTCGAGCGTACGCTCCGCAAGCCCTTCGGGCGAACGAAAAACGACGTTTTGGTGGTAGTGGCTATTGTGCACCAAAATGTCGCGCACACTCGCAAGATCAGTCGGCAAAACGGTGCGGCAACGCAGGCGGCCGTCGCTAAAATCGTTCGAAATCATAAAAAACTCCCTTTAGATGAAGACAATGCCAAAAACTTTGCTAGAGTGCGCCAACTCTTACGTCTTCGAGCGACGTAGCACCGTAAGGCAAGATTGTCGAGTATTGATAGGGGCGAGACTTGACGATGATTGTTCTGGGTGCTAAACAGTCTCGTCTGGATTTGCATAGGGCTGAGCTCATGAGCTCAAGGCCCATCGTTAAACAAATGGGTAGGATGACACTATGAAACAGAAGATGAGAATCTTTCAGAAATGGACGCTGGCTTCGATTTTGCTGACGGCGCTCCTCTTGCTCACAACAGGTACTGCACAGGCCGGAAACAATGACTTCCGACTTGAGCGCCTGTGTAATTATGAATCGGGGTGCTCTGGTGCCGAAGCCATTGCCGATTTCAAGTCGCTCTCAAGGGCATATGGCTCGTTGTTGGCGCCGATGCATTTCCAGCCCGCATCGACATTAGGGCAAGCGGGATTTGAGATTGCTGCCGAGGCAAAACTGGCTTTTGCTTTGGGCGATGACACTTTTTGGCGAGCCATCAACAAGAATACCGATGCCACGCCAGATGCCGATGGAAAATATAGCTCTCCTGACATGTTCTCCACGATTCAGCTGCACATGAGGAAGGGTTTGCCCTTCAGCCTCGAAGTCGAGGGCGTGTTTAACTGGCTGGCACAGTCTGAGATGTTCTATGTTGGCGCAGGCCTCCGCTGGGCCATCACAGAAGGCTGGTGGTTCCTGCCTGACCTCAGCGTCCGTGGTCATGTCGGCACCATCGTAGGTGCGTCGCAGCTTAGCCTGATCAACATCAATGTCGATTTTGCCCTGTCTTACACCTGGGGCTTGGGCGGCATTGCGAGCATCACCCCCTATGCCGGCTACAGCCTGCTTAACATTCATACCTCCAGCCGTCCTCTGGTCATCCAGGGTCAGGCCAGTGATGAGCCGTTCGAGGCCGTCTTTGGCGGTCAATGGCAGCATTTGTCCCGCGCTTTCCTGGGCGTCCAGCTCCAGGGTGACTTCTTTGTGTTCGCCGTCGAAGGCGAGTACGGAACAAACGTCGCGAGCGTCGGCGCCAAGATTGGTGCGACTTTCTAAGCAAAAGTGCTTCGAGATATGCTTTAGCCGCCCGCCTGGGCGGCTTTTTTTGTTTGGATTTTGGGGGTACATCTGCGCCCAGAGGGCAGACACGCAGGTCTGCCCCTACACGGTTTTTTTCGTGACGAAACGTTCCCCACACCCCCAATGCCGAAGCATTACTTCTGAGCAGGGTGGCGATGTGCAAGAATAGACATTTTTTTGATTTCCGTTTGTCATGAAAAGTTAGTTATGCGACGATGGAGTAGGAGATAATTGTTGTTCAATGGCAAGTAGCTTTGCGAGGTGCAGCGATGGAGAAAACAACAAAAACGGATCAAATTCTTGAGAGGAAGTCAGATAATACGGCAAGCACAAGCCTCTTAAAAACTGACGAAAAAAGCGCAGAAGAGGCGCCAAAATCCTTTGAAACAACACTGAGTGAGGCTCTTGGAACCAAAGACGGCGCTTTGGTACATCGTCTGCTCAAGGGAACTTCTGATGAGGCAGATGTTCGCTCCATTGCCACGAACTCGCTCATGATGAATACCCTGATGAAAACGCTCAAGGGTGATGTGCTCCATGAGTGCCTCAACACGCTGTACATATATGTTACCGATATTGGTGTTCTCGCAAGCTGCATCAAGGCACGCTTTGGTGTTAATTTAGGGGCCAAAACGCCAGAAGGCCAAAGACTCATAAGAGCCCTGAGCAGACCCGAAAAATCATGGACACTTGTCGGTGCCAAACGCGTCTACAAATGTCTTCTTCTGTTGCCGCCATCCCATGTGGCACAGGTAAAAGACATCACAACAACGAATACAACCCGTGGCACAAGCGGTGCAGCAGTAGCCAACCTTGGTGTCATTAATATAGACTATATCGACTCAGACCCAGACAGAATCGTAGGCACAACCTACTGTGATGATCCGAAAGACGCCCAATTTAATCTGCCTTTGCTGGATACGACCATTGTCCATGAGATCGGACACGTTGTCGATGCAGGCAAAAGTCCTCGATACTCAGAAGATCCTGGTTTTCGCAAAATTTCCGGCTGGAAAGATGAAGGTCAGGATGCAGTCAAGCTCGCCAAAGCAATCGAAGGGTGCGCCACAACGCCTTACGCCAATGTCAGCATCGTAGAAGAGCCCATTGCCAAAAAAGGCGCAGAGCTAATGCTCAAGGATGAGGTTGTTCGAGAAAGTGATATAGAAGACAGAGTTAAAAAAGCGTTCAAAGAGCTCAAGATGGACGAAGCAGGCAGCCCAAACCGCGGACTGCCGACTTACAATATCGGATGCCGCAGCGCCCAAGACCTGACAAAGGTGCTCGAAAAAAGTACGGTTTATCAGCACATCATCCGCTCCTGGGCATCTAAATCTCCATGGAAAAAAGGCTTGCAGGCAGACATGAAGCGCCAAATTCACCAAGGCTATAAGAATAGTTCTTGGTATTCCTTCGACAATGCGGCGTTTGTCGATAAAATCAGCCAATATCAGCTGCGCGACCCCGGTGAAGAGTTTGCCGAAGTCTATGCGACCTACCACGTCGCCAACCCAAAAGGCGATAAACTCAAAGCAGCCCATAAAGATGGGCTCAAAAAGATGGGCCTGGACACGGATCCGTCCTCTGCTGGAAAGAAAGGATCATAGTGACGATGGTCAGGCGAAAAATGATCCTCAAACACCTCGTGCCTTCGGGCTTAATCATGGCAGTATGTATGTCTTGCTCGCCCACATCTCCCTCACCCTCTCAGCCCCAAGAATCCGCTCAAACTGCCACGCCTGTCATTGAGGTTTCTGAAGCGGTATGGGGTGATGACATGAACCGTGGGAGTTTGTTTGATGAAGAAGCTGATACAAAACAAGCTATGGCTGTTGTCAATGCGACCCTGAGTTCCAGGCAAAGAGCCCATGCTCGCTACAGCATCGGCAACTTGGCTTTCGTCGAAGTTATCACCTCACCTGACCCAGAACTCATAGACGTCGATGCTACCAATCTGCACGTTGCTGTTGTTCTCGGTGACAAACCGCGCTTGGTGAGCCTTCCAGACAAAGCACTTTTTGCCCATTTTGCCAGAAACATCCGCCCCAATCCCGACAAGCTTGAGTTTAAACACCGTATTCGGACAGCCTTACTACTTGCAACGAATTCGGACTGGATTGCCGATGAGTCTGAACCAACATGGATCGATGAAAATGGGATACTCGTTATCCATTACCATAGATACGTTGATAGCGACAGCGGCACCCTGTCCATGCGACAGCCCCCACCAATATTGCAGGAGTGCACCCTCACTGTTGATGCCAATCAGGACTTTACGTTGGAATGCATTGACCGAGGGTATATGTAGCCAACCTTTGGCAGGCACCAGTGAATTTGCGTGAGGTGGCTTGGGATATTTCGAGTTCATCTCATGCCGGCGAGTGTAAACCTCCATACAAAATAACACCCGAGCGGGGCGTTGCGGGGCCGGCGATTGAGGCCCCGCTTTGGGGGTAGACGCGTATCGCGCTCGCCGAGGCGGTGCATTGTCGTCGTCAGCGG
>WQTY01000008.1 GCA_009786045.1 Pseudomonadota bacterium
CGCCCACGTTGTCGGCGATGGTGGCGGGGTTGCGCGGATCGTCTTCGGGAATGCCTGCTTCTACTTTACCGACAAGGTCGGCGCCTACGTCAGCAGCCTTGGTATAAATGCCGCCGCCCACACGCGCAAACAGTGCCTGTACGGAAACGCCCATACCGAAGGTCAGCATGGTGGTGGTGATGACAACCAGTTTTTGAGACTCGCTGAAGCCATCGACAAAGTAGTCGAGGACGAGATACCATACAGCAATATCGAGCAATGCCAGACCAACGACGACCAACCCCATGACTGCGCCCGAACGGAAAGCCACCTGCAAGCCGCAGTTAAGCGAAGTACGACAAGCATTGGCGGTACGCGCCGAAGCATACGTCGCCATTTTCATGCCGAGAAATCCTGCCAAACCTGAAAATGCACCGCCGGTAAGAAATGCCAGAGGAACCCAGTTGTTCTGGAGTCCAAGCCCGAATGACAGCACAGACAGAAACAGAATGAGCACCCCAAAAACGATGGCGACAACTTTATACTGCTGCTTCAAATATGCCATCGCCCCATCACGGACGTGCTTGGCAATTTCTTTCATGGTGTCGGTACCTTCGCTCTCTTTCATGACACTCTTGAAAAAGTAAAAAGCGAAGCCCAGGGCTAACAGCGCTGCAGCCGGAATAAACCAAAACAAAAGCTTCATGACGCAATTCCTAAAGGGGTTAGTGGCAATGCCTGTTGACAGAATGGGTGGTATGCATAAACGTCTTAATGTAATTTTCTATCTTTGATGCCCTTTTCCTCCAAAATGAATGACAGATTCAGACCTGAAGCAAGGGCATGCCGGGATGGGGGTGTCCTTATTTAAATTCTCTGGCAATTTTTGCACTAACACGACGAATTGCAGGTTATTATTCATACTTACCACGCACCAAAACCATCCCGCACCACATATATCCGGTGTGTATTTTAGCAGATGCAGACAAAACCATCAATAACATTTGTCACTGTCAGCAATTATTTTTACTTCGTCGACAGAGTTCACATCAAACATAAGTCACAGAAGCAAAAGTTCTCTGAATGCCTTTTTGGTAAACCACAGCAGGGTATCCAAAAATGACAAAAATGCCTTCCTGGCTGGGATATTGAATGCCATGCCGTTCTCTGAACAGCTTTGCCTGTTTCCCGCGCTGAATCATCGGATGAATCGCACCAATCATGCAGGAAGCAAGCCCAAGGGCTTCAGCGCTCAACATCGCATAGGTCGCAGCAATAATCGGATCGGCAGGATCGGCATAGGGTGAGGCGTAAAAATACATGGCCAGCGGCGCATCGTAGGTAACAAGGTTTACGCCCTCATCCATGGCATTGACATAACAATGTATCGCAGGCTTAACAAAACCTCGAAACAGCTCGTCGGTCGTCTTTCCCCAAAAAGGACGCATCATCGCCAGGAACCACGGAGAAACAATCCAGCGCATTTTCTTCAGAAAGCCACAGAAATCCTGCGCAAAAGCTTTGTTTTTTTCGCGGCTGCCCAGCACCAGCACATTAACATCAGACGGCGGCAATCCCATGGGCGCCGTTTTCGCAGCATCCAGTATCTTCTCAATCATGTGCGACGCCACAGGCTCATCTTTAAACTTTCGGATACTTCGCCTCGATTGCAGCATGCCAAGCAACTGCTCATAGGAGGCTCTCGCGCATCGCCCAGGCAGGGGGAAAATATGCTCTGGCGCCAACGTCCGCCCATGCACAGTGATGGCGTCTTTTGGGCAAATCGCCATGCATTGCCCGCAGCCGAAGCACCCAAAAGGGCTCTTCTCCATCACCAAAACCGCTTTCCCATTTTCCAGGCGAAAGAGATCATTGCAAACTGCAGCACACAATCCACAGCCGCTGCAAAGTGCCTGGTCTATGGTGATAACTGCCGTTTCCCTTGTTCTCGTGGTTGGTATCGCCATGGATTGTCCTTCTGCCAAGTCATTGCCCACATGACGGGCAAGATCACCGTGCCCACTCAAATGTTTTCACCGATTCATCCATGATCACTTCGTATATGATTTATCGATGAGATCAGAAAGATTGCCTGAAAACGGTTTCACTGTGAGCTGCAGATATGGTCTTACGCCTTCTATGGTCGGCCCCCGCACGGCAAGGGATTTTTCTCCCTCATGAATGACTGACCAATCTTCGGGCAGGTTCAGGGAAAAGTTTGCCCTCTCAACGACATAGCGCCTGGTGCGGATGACAGCATTCCCGGTTTCCAGCCATCGGATCGATTTTGACACTTCATCACACAGCACATCAAAACTTTCTGCAACACCGGGAGAGCATCCCATTATCACCGTATGCGACTCTGTCGCAGCGGGCAGAAGATAAAACAAAAAAGGCACACCCTTACCATTCAGCATCATTTGCACCTGAAGGCGTTTCCCCTGCGCACCATGGGCTGCAGAAAAGTCTTCTATTTGCAAAACCCTGTGCTCACCAAAGATTCTCCCAAGAAGTGACTCAAGGTGCGTATCCATGAAATCCGAAAAATTTTCGGCAGACTCCATCGACACCGTGCCCAAAATGATTTCCGACGTAAGCTCATCAACCTTCGGCCCCCGCAAGATTGTGGCCGCTTCCGAATGCTCAGCCACCACCCACCCCTTTGGCACCTGAAACGCAAACCCGTTGTATGCATCCGCGAACACCTCACCCAGCAGATCGGTTGCAGACCTCGTGTGTTCGGGTGAGCCGCCAGAAGTCGCCGTTTTCACAGCAGCGGTCTCACCACCGGCAGATGCACAGGACACACAATTTGCGATCAACAAATACAGTGCACATAACCAAAAAATTGCGGGTACTTGTTTTTTCATAATGGATTTGTCTCCAGGCACAGTGACATCGGGTGTTCAACTCTCTTCTGAGAGCTTTCAGTATATCACCCATGCAAGGGATGCTGAAACAGAAATGCGAACGGCGATCCGTGCGGCCTGACAGAATCCGCAAAAAACAGCTGCGAGCGCGTATCTGGCCCATGGCCAGATAGCGCTTCGCCGCAGCCCGTATTCGGCCCAGGGGGACGAATAGGGCGCGCGCCATAAAATGCATCGCTTAAGGTTTGTCGATGTTTACGAGCGTATATTCGAGGCTGCCCAATCCGATGTGGGCCGCGTGGATCACGGTCAGCGGGCCGTTTTTTTCGCGAATGCGTTTTTGCAGATCGGCGCCATCCGGGGCTTCGTTGACGAGATCGAGGCCAGCTTTGTCCAATGCCACAGGATCGAGTGAAGCCAGAATGCCGATATCGGCCATCGTAGGTTTTTCGGGATCAGCCACACAATCGCAATCTACCGACAGCCGATTCATCACATTGATGTAGATGAAATTCTCTTCTCCTGCGAAGTCGACGACAGATTTGGCGGCTTCGGCCATCGATTCGAGGAAGGCATTTTGCTCACCGGAAAACCCCGTCCAGCGTTTGCCCCCGGTGTGAATGTAGCTTTTTCCTGCCGAAGAGGCGTAGCCAATTGCCATATTTTTTAGGGCGCCGCCGAAGCCGGCCATCATGTGTCCTTTGAAATGGGAAAGCACGACGTGAAACTGATAATCGGAAAACCGCGCACCAATGCGGTTGACGTCCAGATGTTTCCCATTGGAAACGGGAATGTCTATCGTGGCGGTTTCGTCCAGGATGACCGTCGTTGCGATGGACGGGAAGCCTCGTTTCTGGATGGTGCGGTAGTGCGTGTCGGTGTCGCCGCGGTTGCCGCCATAGGCTGTGTTGGTTTCGACGATATCGCCCCCCAGCGTCTGGACAAAGTCGCGGATAAACTCTGGCCGCAGGTGGTTGGAATGATCGCCTTCGCCTGTGCTGATCTTGATGCCAACTTTTTGCCCCGGCGCAGGCTTTCGGCCAAGTGCCTCGTAGACGGCCATCAGCCCTTCGGGCGTGATGTTGGATGTCATGTAAACGACCGGCAGCACGGTAGCCTCTGTTGGCGAGGATGCTTTGACTTCATCTGGAACAGCAGAATCATCTGACATGGCAGTATCCCTGGTATCTTTGGTGTTTAAATTTTTGTCATCCAAAAAAGACTTTTCGGGGCTGTCTGTTTTCTTGTAGCAGCCCGAGAGCCCTCCCAGGGCGACCGTCAACAGGGCAACTCCAAACGCAAGCTTTTGAATGAATCCATGGATGAACATAGGTGTTGTCTCTTACAAGAGTATATTTTCAGCTTAATACCATGACGTAAACTAATGCCAATATAAAATCACCCCGTCGCTTCGCGCCACCCCTCCAAAGGAGGGGAATTGAAGAGAGCCATTACCCAACGATACGCTGATGTGTAAAGGGCATGTGGCCATAGACAATGCTCTTTGCCACTTCATCGCACCCCTCCGTCGAAGCCTCCCTCTTCGAGGGAGGTGGCGCAAAGCGCCCCTTGGGTGCCCGCCGCCACCTCCCCTAAAGGGGAGGCTCGCAGGGGGTGTGGGGGAACAAGTTCCCCCACATTAAACCACTCTAAGATTGAGTATCGGGCTGATTTTTGAAAATATTTTTAAGGATAAGCCAGCCGCCAGCAACTTGGAGGAGCATCCCGGGGATGGCAATTTTGAAGTCGCGGAAAGCCATGAAAAAGTCGCCCAAAATTGGCCACGCGATGGCGGACCCGACCATCTGATAGAACAGCACGACGCCTGCCAAAGCGGCAACAGAGACGCGCTGGGTCTTTTGCGCAGCCCACGAAGCCGCTATCGCCAGCAGGCCGGATTTGACGAGAAGGACTGGCAGCATCTCGACCGTTGGCATGCCAAAAAGTAACGCATTGACGACGGGCGAGAGCATTGCCGTGAGAAGTCCAGCCAGCCAGCCGAACCGCCAGGCGGCAATGAGCGTGAAGAAATAGATTGGCAGCAATGCTCTTCCGCCAAAAGGCAGCAAGTGACAGAGCTGCGGCAGAACCACATTGCCAATGACAAATGCCGTTGCAGCCAAGTAGGTTTTGACATTCTTGTAATCATAGGCATTCAGGGCAAGTGTTTTGGTTTCCATGATTGTATCCTCAATGACTGTGAGCCCGTCTGGCAAGGAAATTTTTAATAACTGAAAATATATCACACGCTGTTTCAGCATGATTGCAAGCGAATTCCAGCGGACAGGGACCTGTTTGAGTTCGATTGCTGATGTAAGGCACGCATTTGCCATACGTGACCTCCACCTGGGCGCGGCGCAAGAGCTCTGCCGCAGATTCGCTGATGACATCTGCATACACCTGAACAACGCCGCCAAGCGCCATTAACGCAGCGGCGGCTTTGCCAACCACTTTATCTGCAACCCCGGCGTCTTTCAGAAAGGCCGGTTCGTTCATATACAGCTCATACAAATCGGTCACACCCCGTTTTGTAAAAGTCCGCACTTCATGACGGCTGGCAATGACACACGAGCAATCGCGTGCATGCAATATGTCGATCAATGGCTGAATCATCCATTCAGAATCCTATGCTAAAAATCCATTCTCTGCTTCAGCTGCTCGGCGTACAAATCAATGCGGCGCATTTCATCCGGGATTTTAATGCCCTGAGGGCAGCTTTTGACGCAAATGCCGCAATCAATGCACTTATCAGCCTGGCGAATTCTCGGAATGCTGCGATCATAGGAAACCAGAAAGGCTTTTCGAATTTTTTTATAATTCTCATCATTTGAGCTTTTAAGCCTGTAACCCGTACTGACCATTTTATTGTAATGTGAAAATACACCGGGAATATCAACGCCGTAAGGACATGGCATGCAGTATTCGCACTCTGTACACTGCACATAGTCGCTGCTTATCATGATTTTTGTGACTTCATCCAGCGCGGCATATTCCTTTGGCGTCAGCGGAACCAGCGGCGAGAAGGTGCAGATGTTTTCCTTCAAATGCTCAATGTAGGTCATCCCGCTGAGTACGGTGAGCACACTCTCAGGCGTGCCCGCGTAGCGGAGTGCCCACGAAGCAGCACTCGCCTCCGGGTTCACCGATTTAAGAACATTGAGTGCCTTCGAATTGAGACGCGCCAGGCGTCCTCCCAGGAGTGGCTCCATGATGATAACGGGAATCTTTCGCTTCTCCAGTTCTCCCATCAGGTACTCTGCGTTCGTGTTCCAGCCGGAGGCATTTTGCCAGTCGATGTAATTCATCTGGATCATCACGAAATCCCACGGGACCTCCTGCTGCGCCAAAAGAAAATCAAACGCTTCGATATCCCCATGAAACGACCAGCCCAAGTGTCTTATTTTCCCGGCTTCTCGCTCTTTTACAAGAAAGTCCAGGATGCCGTTATCGTAGAAACGCGCTTTCAGCGCCTCCATGCCGCCGATCCCGACGCAATGCAAAAAATAATAGTCGATATAGTCGACGCGCAGATTTTCGAACGATTTTTCGTATATGGCCTTAGAGCCCTCGAAAGTTCGAACGCTTGGGTCGCCCCGGTGTGTCGAGAGCTTTGTGGCGACGAAGAACTTATCGCGCGGATGACGTTCAAGCGCGATGCCCGTGGCGGGCTCTGCCAGCCCCCGGATGTAGGGCGGGGCAACGTCGAAAAAATTCACCCCATGGGCGATGGCATAATCGACCATCTCGTTGACCGCTTCCTGATGAAT
The DNA here is from genome assembly GCA_009786045.1 of Pseudomonadota bacterium. GTDB lineage: Bacteria > Myxococcota_A > Bradymonadia > UBA4248 > UBA4248 > WQTY01. The sequence continues at coordinate 6,617 of WQTY01000008.1, forward strand.
GACATCCTCGCCATCGGCATTCTTGTGCTGCGGCCAGCGCATGCAGCCATAACCAAGGAGAGAAACCCTGTCGCCCGTACGAGGCTGCGTCCGATAGCTCATTTGGCCGGCAGGCACGTCGCAGAATTTGGTGCTGTGCGGCACGGCCTCTTTGTCAGACCTGCACCCGCTCATGGAAGCGACACCGGCGATGGAGGCAGAAATGGCTGCCGTGGTTGCCACCGATCCCACACCCAGTTTCTTTAGGAAATCCCGGCGAGAGACATCCTGTGCACCGTTTTCTTTGTTGTCGTTTTCGTTCATGTCGTTAATTATTTATTAATGATGAGATGAAAATGCCGGCTGACCATCTTAGATTCTATGATGCCAGGCATTGCCTTCGACAATGATGGCACTGAGCGGGCGTGACGGACACCGGTATTCGCAGGCACCGCAGCCGATACATAGTTCCCTGTCGACGGTTGGAATTTTTAATGATTCGGGATCATTTGGGTCACGGTTAACCCTCGTGATGGCACCTGTGGGGCAATGGCGCTCACAGGACCTGCATGTGACGTTGTCGCGGTTGACGATACATCTTTCCGCCGACCAAATCGCCAGGCCAATGGCGATGGACGATTTTTCGGCAGCAGTGATTCGCTTAATGGCACCTGTGGGGCAAACCTGCGAACACTTTGTGCACTCGGGGCGGCAATAGCCGCGCTCAAAAGACATTTCGGGCTGCATCAGGGCTGTCAGATTGCTGGATGGCCGCAGGATGCTGTTCGGGCACGCCGTTATGCAGAGGTGGCAAGCGCTGCAATGACGCGTGAAGTGTGTGATGCCCTGCGCCCCCGGGGGAACAATGCGCGTTTGCCGTTTGGGCGTTTGCTTGTCTTCGATATCTGCCAGCCCGCCATCGACTTGCAGCAGCGGCGCCGGCAAAGTGCTTCCCAAAACGAGTATCGGCAAACCAAACATGGCTTCACGGCGCGATATGCCTTTGGAAACCGAACCGCCGGTGCCTTCCCCTGCAGCAGAGTCTATGGTCTGCCCGGCAACTGGCTCAGCCTGTGGCTCGACAATCTGGTCTGCGGCCGGGAGTAGCTCGTCTATTGGGTCAACCTGCACGGCCTGTCCGGCTGCCGGAGGCTGCTGCGCGGCTTTCTTTTTTGTGCACAGTGCAAACCTCACGCCACCGAACTTGCAGGCGCTGACGCAGTTAAAACAGACCACACAGCGGCTGTGGTCGATACGCTTGCTGGCGCTGTCGATGCAGCTGGCCTTGCACTGGCGTTCGCACCGTTTGCATCCGGTGCATTTGGCTTCGTCTATTTTAATCTTAAAGACTGAACGGCGAGAGATAAACCCAAGCAAGGTGCCAACCGGGCAAAATGCATTGCAGTAGGTACGCCCGCTGCGCCAGGCGATGGCGGCGATGATGAGAAGCGAAGCCGCGGCAACGCCCAGACTCAGGCTGCTTTTAAGCCACACATCGGTGGCATAGAACAGGTAACTGTCGACCTGCTCGGCGATGAGCGCCAGCAGATTATTGCCCCAGCGATAGAGAGGATTGAACAGATTGGCGGCAATTCGCCCATAAATGCTGTAGGGGTCAAGCATCGACACCACGGCGTTGAATCCACCCCACGCCACTTTGTGACCAACGACGAAAGCAACGACAAACACCCCAAACACGGCATATCGCAGCCACGGCAGGGCGGGCACAAAACGAAAGCGATTTCTTTGACCCTTTCGCCTCCCGGAAACGTTAGAGATGCCGTCCTGAAGAACGCCCAGCGGGCACAGCGTAGAGCAATAGATGCGCCCAAAAAGCAGCGTCAGCCCCAATAGCCCCAGCACCACGGCAAGGTTTACTGCCAATATGGCGGGGATGAGCTGCACCCTGGCAAGCCAGCCAAACCATACGTGGAGTGTTCCCGTAAAATCGAGGAACAGCAGCGTGATGAGAAAGAAAAATATGGCCGAGAGAGCAATTCTGATTTTGCGTAACATATGTGCCGTTTGAAGTAAGAACAGCTGGACGCCTGGCGCCGAAGGATGCAGTTAAACACCAAACCCAGAGATATCTAGCATGTGCGCACCGATCATGTGAGCAAAAAGTGAACGGGCCGCTGATACTGAGCGAATTTTTTCGTTAACCTGTGCGCTAAAACGTGATCACAGCTTCGCCCTGAGCTCAGCGTTTTTATGTACCTGCTGCTTCAATTTTTCAATTTCCAAATCAGCGATTCACTGTGCAAAAAGAAAATTTTAGCTCCAAATACTTTAACACATCAAAATGTATTCACGGCACGAATCCCCTTACTACCGAGCAGGTATCTTTTCCGTTTGAGTTTTTATGCCTTCTTTGTTACCGTTTTTGGTTAGCACGTTGAGTTGGCGCGATCGAACTTTTCGGTTGGCACCCTGATATTGACCCAATTGGGTTTCATGCCATGCGGAGGCGTTATGAAGACTCGGCTTTGCTCGTTGGTTTGTTTTCTTTTATTCTTCGGACTTTGGGCTTCTGTGGGCTGGGCACAGAATGCATCCGGGGGCCGAACCGAACACAGGGGAGATATCGCCTTTTTCGGCCCCTATGAAGTGGGCAATCTGACCGTGTGGATGATGGAATCCAGCAATGCCGTCGATGCCGACGTGTATATGAGCCTGGCCGAAGCCATCAAAGCAGGCATCCTGGTTGTCTACGAAACAGGCGACGTTAACTCGCTGCAGGTAGAAAACCTGTCAAAGGACAAGCCCGTGCTCATTCTGTCGGGCGAAATCGTAAAGGGCGGAAAACAGGACAGAACCCTGGCCACAGACTTGCTGGTGCCTCCCAAGTCTGGAAAAGTCGCCATCGAATCGTTCTGTGTGGAGCAATCGCGCTGGGCGCCAAGAGGCAGCGAAGAGGTCTCCAGATTTGAGAGCGGAGGCGCCCGTGCGGTAGGCAAAGACATGCGCAATGCCCTTCGCACCGAAAAATCGCAGGCTAAAGTTTGGTCAGGCGTCGCAGCGAATCAGAGGGGCCTGTCGGAATCCCTGAATGCCGACGTCCAGGACGAACGCTCCAAGACCAGCATGCAGCTCACACTCGAAAATACTAAGGTGAAAAGCTCCATTGAAGAGTATCGAAAAGCACTCGGAGATTTACTCGCCAAACACCCCAAAGCCAATGGCTTTGCCTTTCTGGTTGGGGGTGAGTTTTCGTCCGCAGAGCTGTTTCACAGCCGCGCCTTCTTCAGAACCTCCTTCCCGGCCATGCTTGATGCCGCCATCGTCGAGGCAGTCTCCGAAGCCAGCCTCGAAAAGAAAGCACACACCAACGCCTGGATGGACTGGATTGCCACAACTCTCCCCCCCAATAAACTGGAAGAAACAAAAGGGCTCGCGGACACCTTCCATCGCGTCCGAATCTACGAAACACATTTCCGCCACGACTTCCTAAAAGGTGGCACTATCCTGCACAGCACGTGGGATGCGCGCGGCAGCAGCAAGGAAGACGCCCCAAAACCAGCCACGCAGCGGACACCGTCAGGAATAGATTGCGCACTGTCTTCCGTCGGCTGCCGCTAAAGTTTTTTGTGGGGGAACGCGTTCCCCCGCATAAAAAAGAAAAGATGCTGGCGCGTATTCGTTTCGAATAGCGCCAGCCGCAGCCCGTATTTGCCGCACAGGGGCAAATAGGGCGCGTGCCCTATGCTCAAAGGCATTGGGTGTGAATAAATGCCGAACTTTAAGACACCCCTTTCAAAACATTGAATTTTCTTCCTTGTGGGCTAGAGTGCAGGCTACTTAGGGCATGGGCGACCGTGAACGACCACACCTCCATGGGCTGGTACAGATTTTGCTATACCTGAAACATACTGCGCAATTCTGTTGAACTTGCGTCGTAAATTTGCACAGGCACAAAGAGTAAATGCGTGAACCCGTCAGGTTCACATTGCTTTGGATAATGAGGAGGCGATTATGCGAAAGGTTTTGTTAGGCTTCATGTCGGCATTGGCATTGGTGGCGGCTGGCTGCAACGACAGCGATATGTCCGTGGACGAGAACGGATGTTATCCTTATCAGGTGTTCTGCGGCGGAAAGTGCATTCATCCTCAAAGTGACATCAACTACTGCGGGGCATGCGACGATTGCCTGGGCACCAATGCGGGCGAAAAATGCCAGGATGGCTATTCCTGCCAGGGCGGTGTGTGCAAATCGGGTTGTGGGAAGACGCAGATTTTGTGCAACGGCAAGTGTGTCGATCCCAAAACGGATGTGAACTTTTGCGGTGCCTCACTCGATTGCCAGGGCAGCAGTGCAGGCGATGTATGTGGTATTGGCGAGTCGTGCCAGAACGGCGCATGCCAGGAGGTCACGTGTGATGCCGGGCGAGTATTCTGTGGCGACACGTGCGTTGACCCCAATCGGAGCGCCTACTTTTGCGGCGCATCGGCTGACTGCCAGGGCGCCAGCAGGGGAGACAACTGCAATGCAAAAGGCATGAAGTGCCACCTGGGCGTTTGCATTGATGATTCTGGCACATCGGGCGGGCAGTGCAGTGCTGGTGAGGTATACTGTAACGATGCTACGTGTATCGATCCCAAGAGAAACATGAACTTCTGCGGTGCATCGGGCGATTGCAAAGGCGCCAACATGGGAACAAACTGCAGAGCGTTGGGTATGAGGTGTCAGAGTGGCGTTTGTGTCGAAGATTCGTCGGGAGGCACGCAATGCAGCCCTGGCCAGGTATTGTGCAACGGCACATGCATCAACCCCAACACAAGCGCCAGCTACTGTGGTGCGTCTGGCGATTGCGCGGGCGCAAATGCGGGCAATAAGTGCGCAAGCGGCCAGACGTGCCAGAGCGGCACATGCAAAACAAGCTCATCCGGCGGCCAAACCTGCGCAACATCCTGCCCGGCCGGCCAGGCGTGCTATGAAGGCAAATGCGTCCCAGCTTCCACTTCGACCTCATGCGGCATTGAGTCGTGCATCGGCACCGTGGTCAACACCTGCAACAACGTCGTGCATTGTGGAAAATGCGGGCCACAGGAAATGTGGTATATTCAAAGCTGGTGTACCAATTGCCAAAACGGAAAGTGCAGAGATTGCAAGACTGACAGTGACTGTGTCCTTGATGGCATGGCCAAAGGCGTCTGCATCTATAACAAATGCTATGCCACACAATGCAAAACGGGTTACCGCCTGGCAAGGCGTGATTATTTTGATTACGACTATGAGACGGTTTGCGTCCCGCAAACTGTCTGTAATCTCCAGGCATTTAAAGGCATGTGCAGGTAATGGCGCGCCCTATCCGGCCCTATGGCCGGATACGGGCTGCGCACACCGCTATCCGCAAGCGGATACGCGGTGTGTTCTTTTTTGGGGAGGCATGCAGCGGATGCGTGGGAACACGTTCCCACACACATAAAAATAGAAAAGCTCTAAAAAACGCCGCTTTTGCTCAGGACAAGGACCACTGCCAAAATGATCAGAATCACGATGCAAATCACGACAGTGCGTATGAATTTTATAAGTTTCACGCCTGCGTTTGCCACTTTATAAACGCTATGACCGGCACGTACAACCTCTGGATTATCGCGCACAAACTTAATGCCCTGCTCTGCGATGTCCAGCGCACGCTCTCTTTTGCCTTTTTTGGAAATTGAGGAAGAAGAATCGCTGACCTCGCTCTCTGCACACGCACCGGAAGAAACCACCTCACCCTGACACTCGCTTTCACAGTCCTGCGCCCCCCCGGTTTCGTCAGAAGCAGATTGTACACCTCCCGGAGATACGTCGAGAACATCGTTTGAATTCTGTTCATTGTGATCAATTGTCATCGCCGCTGTCATTCCTGTTTTAAGTCAAAATCTAACACCACTTTTTATAAGTGCAGTCAGGCATGCACCGATACCCTTTAGTCCTTCGTGTGCCACCTTGTAGACGATATGTCTGTCACGATTATCGCGTAAGAACTCGATACCCTGCGCTGTTTTTTTCAGCCCATGCTTTGTTTTTTCCAGCACACGCTGCTTGCTTTCGCTCGACAAAGCCTGATCCAGAACGAGGAACGTTATCACAGCAGCCCGTTGAAGGATAAACTTTTTCATCATTTTATTCCTGGTTTTGAGTTTGATAACATCTGCGCATGCAGCGGACTTCTTTATACTCGGCAAAGGCATTGCAATCCGCAGTGCAGACGTCCTTAGCTTCCGCGTTTTCGCACAGGACTCTGCAGGCAACGAATTTTGCAGCTTGTCTGGCCTCTTCTTCGAGCAACTCTGACATCGCATGGGCAGAAGCAGGGACGCCTCCACTTCCAGAAGCAGACATGCTCTGATACGCAATATCCACATCACAGAAAAAGACAGTGCGTCCTATGCAGGCAAAAGCCGGCGCGGGAATCACGAGTGTCATCATGGCAGCTGGCAGGAGGAATTTTTTCATTGCTTTAACACCTCCAAATAAAAGATGCCGCCAGACAGCGACAGCCGATCCAAACACCAAATGGCCCCCCCTGAAGGGTGGCCACTCATCAGACAACACGATGGACATGGACAATGCACTAACGCATTTTATCCTTTGCAGCTGCCGCCTTTGCCCTTGCCATCTTTTTTACCCCTGCCGCCTTTGCCCTTGCCATCTTTTTTACCCCTACCGCCTTTGCCCTTAAAGTCGAAATCTACGCCATCCTTTTTACAGCTCTTGCCCTTGAACTCGGCCGAAGCCTGGCAATCGTCGATGCATGCGGCTGCACCTTTGCACAGCATGTTGCATGCACTGGCTTTGGCAACCTTCATGGCATTTTTAGGGTGGTGTGAGGCTCCGTCCGCAGAAGCAGATGCGCCTTTGTACTCGATATTGATGGTACAGGCGAAAACACTGCCGTCGCCCAAATCGCTTGCAAAAGCCTGACCGGAAATGAAGAGTGCCATCATAGCAGCTGGCAGAATGAACTTTTTCATCGTTTTAACTCCCTGATAGAATTAATGAGGTGAAAAATGCCGCCAAGCAGCAATGCTGACTCAACGACTGAAATGCGCCCCACATGAGGCTTGCCATGGCATAAACATGCACTGCAAATGGCATGCCAAAAAATCAGACAAGAGCCCATGGCGCCATGACCGCCGAGCTCTTTGCCTGGGAGTGCCTCTTCATGTCACGGCACGCACGCCCATCATAGCGAAATGATGGGCAACGCTATTGCTGCCTATGCGTAATTTCCTGTTTGCTGACGGGAGCCGGAGCACGGATTGGTGCACCTCATCATCCCTGCATGCAGGCGACGCGCGAACCCTCCGCCGAAGCCTCCCACATAGCGAGAGGCTCGCAAGATGGGATGGGGGAAAGCGAACTCCCCCAGAAGCAGTTCTAGCACTCGTTGCAGCGATCGCTCTCGTCACACTTGAACTGCACACCCAGCATGTTGCAGCCTGAATCCTGAATAATGGCTTCGTTAACGCATTTCTGAATGAGTGGGAGCTTTGCCGGCATATAGGCGCCAGGCATATCCCTGAGTGTTTGCTGCCAGGTATCCAAAACCAGGATCTTTGATGGCTTATGGGGAATAAGGATGCCACAGGCATCTTTGACGGCGGCTTCATAAGCTTTTTTGGGACACTCCGCAGAAGCCTTGGCGCTCACCATTGCACCCGAATACTTGATGGTGACAGCACAAACCGCGTCCCCATCACCCTCATTGGCGAGAGCCTGACTGCATACGAATAAGCCCAAAACCGAGGCTAACAGGATAATCTTTTTCATGGTGCGAACTCCTTTGTTTGCATAATCAACACTGCCATGAGGCATGGTCAAACTGCCATAGCTTACACATTTCCAGGCAAAAATGAAAGACGGCAAAAAAATTTTCATCTGGGAGGACGGGAGACAGCGCACATTGGCCAAGCGCAACTTGCCCTCTGCAGCACAAGCCCCAGCGGCCGTTTCTGGTTTAACCTGAAAATTTCGCCCTTTAATCCACGAGGATCGGAACATCAATGGCGTTTGAATCGATTCGCGGATAGGGGCACATACGTGCATAAAACCCGGCGCTGGCACCGTTTACAGTAAACACGCCTATGCACAGGTGATACGCCTGCCCATCTTCGGACGTCAGGGGGAGGCTTTTAAACTTTTTCTGAACCACCCAGTCCCTGGATCGCTTTCGCACGGCTTTTTGTATCCTGGTATATTCCTTTTCTGTGATGGCCTCTCTGATGGAAATGTTTTCGCCGACCCTTCCAAAAACCGGTTTATATATCCAATCTTCGTCGATCTGTGTCATCGCCTTTGGATCTCTCGTATCCGGGAGAAGCTGTTTCCATGAGGGAATATCAACGCCCAGTTCGTCCCATACCAGAGGCAGCCGCTTGGACTGTGCAAAGATTGCCACGGGATGATTGCAGGAAATCGTATTGGCATCAAAATNCCCCTTCCAATCGGAGGATTTTGGCAGATTGGCCAGCCACTCCAGGGGAAAGAAACGCACGATGCCATCGATTTCGCCTTCATGTCCCCTCAAAATGCAGACAGGTTTTCTTTCGTGCCATCGGATATGATCAGGTGCAACAAATATCGAATTTATCCCATGCCTGTCGAAGCAATCGCTCAAACACTGCATCACCTGCCGATCGTCCGAGTAAGAGGTGGCATGAACAAAAGCAATCGTGCTTTTCTCCTTCGCACAGCACAGTTTCTGTCTAAATGCTTCCACAAGGCTCATGCCCACATGGCCATGGGGGCGATAGCCGTCAAAGTACTGGCTGGCAAGTTCGGGGAGAGCGGACGCTTCGGCCAGGCCTCCGGGGACATCGCTGTTGACCTCAGAAATCGCCCATCCTGTTTCGATGGGATGAAAATCGAAGCGCATCAGTCTGATATTCTGACTGCGGTCATAACCAGACAACCGCGGGAGCGACTTGTAAATCTCCTTTGGCATGCTGAGTTCTCTGGCCAGGGATGGCCTGCCGATGAAGGCTTCTTCCATCAAAACGGTTTCATGTGCCAGCTGCTCTGCCCACAAGCCCAGTTGTCTGGCCGTTTCATGCGGCATTAAGACAACGTGCCGCGCAATGGTATTGTGATCGTTGACCTGTGGATCCCATTTGTAAGCCCCGAAAATGACGTCGTATCGGTAATCGGAGTACTTGTCTGCGGGAATGGGCACAAGTCTCAGAGGGACTGTCATGGATGCCTCTCCTGAGAGAAATCCAGGGCAACTGCAGCATCCTGTGGCAGAGAAAGCGAATCGTGCACAAGATAGGTCTGGGCAAGGGAAGGGAGGAAAAACAGGCTGGCGGCGGCCAGGGCCACATACGCCAGGCCACAAAGCACACTGCCGGCATATCCGGCAGTTTGGCNATGNTGAACATCATGGGCGCTCTTTTTGAAGAAGCGCTCAATAACGATCACCAACAGCATCAATGGCAAAACCGGCCAGCCATCTGCAAACTCCACCACGGTTACCCAGGCAGAAGTCCAGTCGCCGGAGGAGGCTCTGGCAAGAATGATCCCGCTGGCAAGCAGGAACGCGCCAAACCTTATCCCGCAGCCCAAATCGCGCTCAATGGTAATACGCTCAAACACACCTGTATAAGTATTGACGAC